>JAIYBO010000013.1 GCA_027488495.1 Bacteroidota bacterium
ACGGTGCCGCCCACGGTAGAATATGCGCTCACTGAAAAAGGCGCCAAATTACTCCCGAGTATCGTGTCGCTTCATCAATGGGGCGAGGAGTTTGCCAATGGTGTTTCCTGATTTGTTTGGGCAAAAGTGCCTGGTAAAGACGATAGTTTGAGTTTTGAGCCTATTGCGCATTATACATACGTGGTAGAGGGATTGGGTGGTCCATATTTTCACCTTGTGTATCGTAAACAATTACCTTGGATCAATGACCGTCAACTAACTTATTTCAAGAAAAATTGCGTGGAGTGCGGCAATTTCGTTTCAGGAATCGAAAAGCTGAATCAGATGAATGTTGAAATTTCGATTTCACCCAACCCAAGTTCCGATTATACCTTGATGCGGTTTCAAAAGAGCATGAATCACGCAACGCTGTCGATTCATTCCATGGATGGCAAATTGCTCAGGCAAATCTCCGAAATTCAAGGTATGGAATATATACTTGAAAATGAGGGACTCAAGCCAGGTGTTTACATCATAAGAATATCGAACAACGGAGAGATGGGCAGTCAGAAATTGTTCATCGCCCATTAAAGATTTTCAACGAGCTGATTAAAATCCAGATAGGTGGCGGCAGTATTTTCGTTAGTGATTGAGGAGAATTAAAGTTATTCATTTCGGATTATTTCAACACTTGTCCAAATAATCGTTGAGATTTATGGAATGCATGTAACAAAAACATGTGTTTCTCCGTACTGTAAAAATGAAGTTAAACGACACAATCAATTCCCAACGATTTATTCAATCTAAATTCATGAAATCTGTCGTGACTTTATTGATGTTGTTTGGTGTATTTGTAAATATCAATGCGAAAATCCAATGCTATATCAAAATAGGCTTTTCGGATTGTATCAATTGTTACAACGTGCTTTCGAGCTTAAGGGATTTTGATAAAGAATATGTGCTCAAGAGTGAATTTAAAGGAATTGAACAGGAGATATTGAATGAATACTTGGGTATTACTGATGCTCCCAAAGTATATGCGTCAGATTCATTTTACAACAGTTTTGGTTTTACTGACTTTACCGTGATTGCATTTAGGGAAAATGGACATGAACTCCTCAAGTTTCCTATGAGTTCAATGAATTATCACTTGGACCAAATAAACGAACTAAGAAGGAATCAAATTGTTGAGCAAACCAAGAAAATCGGCCTGCTCAATAACTGGCATAACCAATGTCAGTTGAAATTACTTCAGTCGGAGAACTTCGTGATCCTTGATCCATTGAGGCGAAAAATATCGAAATTCAATAACGCAGGGAAATTGATTCATTCAGTAAGTGCCTCTGCTGAATTTACCAAACAGATTTACCAATCCAATTTCAACAATGGAGCCGATGTTTTGAAAGACTATCAGTCAATAAGTGCAGAATTGGGTAGGAGCGGAGTGCCGCTTCATTTTCTATCGATGACCACTCAAGGTGAATTTGTATTTCTTCAAGTTTCTGGGAATTATTTCGAAATAGTAAATAGAGATACAATCTTGGCGACGTTTTATAGCTTGGTTAAACTGGATAGTGATTTTAATATTCAGATAATTAAACGAAATGACAATTTAGGAAATGGATATTTTTTGTCGTCACTTTTTATAAATGTTGTTAATGATAGCAATGTTTTATGCGATGTGCTTTGTACAAATCCTCAAGAGAAACCATATGTAATTGCCCAATGTAAAATCAAAAATAACAACCTCCAATTTGATCGTTATTTAGATGATACAATTCCAGGTGGCTTGGTGGACAAAAGATTGAATTATAGAATAACCAGTTTCTGTATGTCGGAAGGGTATGTTGGATATGCGTTCTTTAATAAAATTTTTTATCGAAGCGCAGCTTTACCGAATTTGAAATTGTTCGATAATTTTGTTTTTACCGGAGAATTTTTAAACCCGAAAAATTTTATAACCGATATAAAGAAGGTTAAAAACTCATTGTATATCTCCTATCAAAAAGATTCAATAAATTACGTGGTGGGATATGATTTAAAAACTAAAACACTAAGAGAACCCACTTTCTCGATTTCTCAATCAAAAATCAATTCCTTTATACAGTTAGACATTCCCAATAAATATTATTATGTAGACAACGATAAGCAATTGGTTATTTGTAGTTACTAAAATGTGATTGTTTAGTGGGTGCTTGCCTTGTTGGGAGATTGGAATAATTCCTTAAATCAAACAACCAAAGTTTGAGTTTTTTGTGAGAATTTAGTGGAAATCAGCGCATTTTCACAACAGGTCTAAAGCCGACCATGGGCATGGATTCGCCGCTGTATACCAGGGCGCGGCTTCCAGGAAATAGCACATCGCCCACATCCTTAAAACACCCTCCTTTTACAACCATCATTATGCCTTCCATGGTGCTGGTCATCTCTGCAACATTCCCAAAAATATTGTAACAGCCGGCATCGTTGGGCCAATAGTAAAAAACCTGCCAGGGATGAAAGAAGCCATCGCTTTCATAGTCCATATAATACGCAGACGGGTTATTCTGAGAAACGGAATCCCTATCACCACCGGTAGAATCCCCTTCTATTTTCCGCCAATCTTGGTACTTCTTTAATTGATCGGGCGTTTTGTAACCCATATGATTGGCAATATATTGTCCCTTCGAATTCCTCCAATTCTTATTGACGCTGGGTTTATAGTACGAGTTAGAATCATTACTCTCATATGAGGCAGCCTGAATCCATTCCATTTCGGTCGGCAATGAAACTACCACGTCTTTACCCGACATGCTGGACAATTGAATGCTAAGCCACCGACAATAAGCTATGGCTTGCGATTGCGAAAGATTGCATGCCGCGAAATTACTATACCTTGGGTGACACAAATAATCTTCGGCCATTGTTATGCTAGTAAGATTGCGTGTCCATCCTGAACCATCTGGAAAAATGGGAATTCCGTTGTAGGTAATTTTCCGCATGTCGAGGAGCTCGTGTAAAAAGTTTTCTTTTTGGGAAATTGAATCCTTAACCTCTTGAATCAAAACACTCCCTAATGTTGTGCCAGTCTTCATCTTGGGCACGGCAACACCCGGCTTTAAAAAATGCTTCACCAGCGATTGCAAAAAGCTATCGGTAAAATTACCTTTTTTGTCTATAAAAGTCAGT
>JAIYBO010000132.1 GCA_027488495.1 Bacteroidota bacterium
CCCTTTTCATGGGTTTCCTTGGCTTTATCGAGTTGATCCATCAACTCAACAATGTCTTTTTCGAAATCGAACCAGTTTTGATTTGCCATCGTTTGCAAATAAATGTATTAAGGAAGCATTTCCGCTTCCATTTGAAAAGAAAAAATGAATCTACCAATTAAACCCAGTCCATTGCCATGGCAATACCACCAAAAAAGGTAGGCAAGCCAAGCCAAAAAGCTTCAGGTTGAAAAATGGTGCAGTAAGTAAGTGCCAAGCCACTAACAATGGTAAGTGCCCAGTAGCCTTTGGTGTTACGCTTTTGAGTATTCATGATGTTGCGAAGATACTGAGATTCACAAAACTACCCAAAAGGAATTTTTACTCCGTAACCCTTTCATCCCAAAATCTTACAAACCTGTTGCCCCAAGCCACATCAGCAGAACCACAACTCAGACCTTCACCCATGGCCAGCCGCACGGCTTGAACAGGCAAATTAATTCCCGCCAACGCCAATGCTGAGGTTGTGCCTTGCAAACGCGGATTGATTTCCAATAACCTAGGCGTGCCCTCCGCATCCTCTCGCCATTGCATACCTATGGGACCATCCAGTTCCAATGCTTGCGCCAATTGAATGCAAAATGCTATCAATCCAAAATTTCGGTCTAACCGCCCCGCAACACTAATACCACCTATCATCTTATCACGTGTACGAGGAATACAAAACAAAGTTTTACCCCCAGAACACAACATATCTACAGAATACTCAATGCCAGGTAAAAAATCACAAATCATCAATGGCACATCAAACAAACCTTCTACACCCAATCTTTTGCTCCATTCCTCCAATGTCATTGGCAAAACACCCGCCTTGGCTTGTAAAAATTCTCCTGGGACTATCTCATTTACAATGATACCAAAACCCCTGCTGCCATTACCCAAAACAGGCTTAAAACACAAACTGCCACCCGCCACCTGCATTTCGCTTACACCAGTTTGAAATTCTTCCAAATCCCGCGCGACCTTGAATTCCGGTACGGGCAAACCAAGTTTTTGTGCAAAATCAGCCGACTTCCCCTTGTCATTGGCGATGTCAATAGATGTTGAACCACTCACTATCACACGAATACCCTCCCCAGCCAAAGCATCCTTGTGCCTCGAAAGCACACCCAACTCCCGCGTTGTGATGGGTAAAATGACATCCACAGACTCCTCCATACACACCCTCCGAATCGCTGCCAAATAAGCAGCATCATCTCCACTCGAAGGCATCAGAAAAAAACCGTCGGCCAATGCTTTTCCATAAGCATCCGCATTGGTATCACCCACCAAGACCCTCCAACGAGGTTCCTCTTGCAAACACCTAAGTATCCCGGCAAATCCAGGCGCACCAGCCCCTGAAGGTATAAAAATGGTAATGGCGTGATTTGATTCTTCGGGCATATGAAATGCGAAGTTACCCAATTCCTATCAACGCACTTGCCCTATATCAATTAGCAAAAGGATCAGAATACTTCTGATCTGTCACAAAAGTATAGTCGGTTAAAGTACGCAAAAACGCCACCAAAGCATCCTTTTCCTCACTTGAGAAATTCATGCGCATGGGCTGGCCGTTTAACATCTTTAAATTGGCATCCAAATGCGGGTGCGCTTGAATCCCCTTGCTGTAATGATCCACCACAGCTTCCAAAGTTGCGAACCTACCATCGTGCATATATGGACCCGTTAATTCAACGTTGCGCAAACTTGGAATTCTAAATTTTCCATTGCCTTTGCCATTGTCCGCATAATTTTTATCCAAACCAACGTTGGCAGTCCCGGCAACTGTAGGTGCTCCATAAGACCCACCTGGATCATCTGGCGCGCTGAAGTTGTCGCCGGCATGACACTTTGAGCAATTGGCCCTGTTGGAGAAGAATATTTCTCTTCCCATCTTTTCCAAAGTGGTAAATTGAGCCTTACCGGCCATCACATTGTCATGTTTGGAATTCATGGAAATCATGGAACTTAAAAAATGCGTAATCGCCATGGCTATTCGTTTACGAGTTATCTCTTCAGTACCAAAAGCTTCTTTGAACAAAGGACCGTAATAGGATTCCAACGCCAATTTCTTTTCCAACATTTCATCAGATTCCATTCCCATCTCAATGTGATCAAAAACCGGACGCAAACTCAAGTCCATAGTAGACTTTGCTCGTGAATCCCAAAACAAATTATTAAACGTAACAGGATTGTTCATACTCATGCTGTTACGCTTCGTGGTTTTACCACCAAAACCCGTACTCACCATCATGCGATCGCTGAACGCCAAGGCCTGGTGATGGCAACTACCACATGAAACCGTATTATTCAAACTCATGCGCTTGTCGTAAAACAAAACACGACCCAACTGCGCACCTGCACTGCTGAAACTGCTTGCAGCGTCTTTCATGTCTGCATCCACTTCGCCTTGCTGATTCGGGAAAAACCCAGTATTCGCCACCTTCCCAAACAACAAATGCTTCACATTCAAAGACCCCATCAATGCAGTCTCTACTGTTTCGTAATCAAATGCTTTGCTCGGCAATTTGGGCGTGGTCAATTTGTTCCCGCCACCGATATTTCCACTTTCACAAGAGCTGATAGCCAATGCCGCCAAACCCACAAAAGCGCCTATTCCAATCCAAGTTTTTTGTTTCATAATTTTAATTATTTAGTTGAACCATTTTACATTCAACAAATTTAGAAGTGAAATTATGGCGAAAATTACAACACAACAAATATTTTCGACAAAAATCGCAAATAACAAACCCTTTGAGCCAATTATTAACTATTTATTCATCCACCTTGAAGAAATGCTAAATTTGTAAATATGATTGATTTTCACAACCACTTATTACCCGGTATCGACGATGGTTCTCCCGATGTAGATACCTCCTTGGCTCTATTTAAAGGCATGGCAGAATTGGGTTTTGATGAAATCATTTGTACCCCACATATCATTGCAGACACCCATCCCAACAACCCTACAACCATTTCGCAGGCCGCCGATGTCCTAAAAGAGGAGTCCAAAAAATTGGGGGTGGAATTGGATTTTAGATTTGCCGCAGAATATATGCTCGACGATACCTTTCAACAGGCACTTTCGTCCAAACAGCCTCTGCTTAAACTACACGGAAACCGGATTTTGGTTGAATTTAGCTACATCCAAAAGCCAAGCAAGGTAGAGAACTTTAGTTTCGAACTCCAAATTGCTGGATACGAACCCGTTCTCGCCCACCCCGAAAGATATATGTACTATCACAAACAAATGGGATTCTATGAGCACCTGAAAGATCTGGGTTTTGAACTTCAACTCAACCTACTATCTCTCACGCCCTATTACGGCAAAGAAGTTCAGAAGGTTGCCAATCACCTGCTCAAAAATGGCATGTACGATTTTGCATGCACAGACTTGCACCATCAAAGACACCTTGATGCCCTAAAAGCACACTTCACACCCCATTCGCTGAAAGAACTTTTCAGCCAATTCAAACTCAAAAATCAAGAACTTTCGGCCCTTTAAAATCCGAAAATTTCGTCAATTCCCAGCTCTACAACCTTGCCGTATCGGCCCAAATCGTCCTTCGTAATCAACTTGCGATCAGCTACAACCGCCATTGTGTAAGGCTTCCCACTCACCCTCTCTTTATGAAAAGCGGCCACATCGTCCATCGTTAGTTTCGACAACACCGCATATTGCTCGAGGTTTGGCACCACCTGCGAAAATCCCATTTCCTCCCTGTAATCGAAAACATTGATGTAACTGCTTGGATCCATTCGATTCGTTTCGATTTGATTCATCAAACTTTTCTTCGCCAAATCAAAAACCTCAGCATTTTTTGGCAATGCCGTGAGCAATTCATTCATCGCCGCCACCGCATCATGAAATTTATCGGCCTGAGTACCCACATAACCCACCATCATATTGCTCTTTCCCTTGGCATTTCCTGTGCGATACACTGCATATGTGCTATAAGCCAACGCCTTGGCCTCGCGAATGTTTTGAAATACCACACTACTCATATCACCACCAAAATATTGGTTAAACGCATTCACCATCGGTGCTTCTGATTCGCTCAAAACAGAACCCTTATAAAACCAATTGATGCTCGCCTGTACCTGTTTGTAATGCGCAAAATAGACCACGGGCTTGGTTTGCGTTTGCTCCACAAACAATTGATTTACCGGCTTGGACTTTTCCAAATCAAACGCCAATTCGTGCTTGGTCTGGTCTTTTGGCATGCGGTGTAGCTTTAACAATGTACTCGCCAACATCGCCCTGTCCCGGGCACCATAATAATCCATGGTATGCTTGATGTTTTTCATGCCCACAATCAACTTCACCAAATCCTCGGCTTTCATTTTTTTCAATTCTTCATTGCTCAATACATTCGTATATGGATTCTTCGGTCCGTATGTGGCATAAGCCGACAACGCACTGCGAATGGCCCCCGCATTGGTCTTAATGTCCTCCCGACCCTTTAAAATATCATCAACCAAACCCGCAAACACCGCCTCATCCACCTTGGGCGAATTGATCAACTTCTCCAACAACCAAACCGCTGAATCGAAATATTCCTCCGGACCGTTTACACCAATCACAAAAGACTTGTCCGATGCACCCGTCCCAAAACTACAACCCCAACGATAAAACGCCTTACTCACGTCTTCGGCACTGTATCCATCAGTTCCCACCAACCTCAAATACGAAGCCACCAAGTCCAACGATTTGTTATGCCACTTTCCGTATTCATACTTGTACGCCAAATCAAACAATCTGTTTTCCTTGTTTTTTACGTACCTCAAAACGGCCGGACCTACATACTCCTTTTCAATCACTGTTTTCAAGTCTACCACCACCGGCTTCATCGATTCCGCAGGCACCGCCAACCACTGCTTCACAAATTCACTCTGCTTGTCGCGATTCAATTCCACTGGATGAATCTCCGGCTTCTCAATTTTCTCCGCATCAGGCTTCTCTCCCTTTCGCTTGTAAACCACCGCCCGATCCACATTCAAATATTCATTGGCAAAATCCACCAAATATTCCTTGTTCATCATTTTCATCATCGCCAATTCATTGAATTTATCGCGATAATCCATGCTCTGTATGAATGCGTCTTTCAGCAAAAAGCATCGACTGCTATTATCGTCGAATGCCCTAATTTTTTCAATCTCTTTATTTAAAACGATGGCCTGCAGCAAATTGGCATCAAACTCTCCTTTTCTGATTTTTTCCAATTCATCTAACAACAACTGCTTCACCTCTTCCAAAGTTTGTCCCACCTTCGGCGTACCCTCCAAGTAGAAGATCCCATAATCCGCCATCTGTTCCACACCGCTGTGCGCGCCCAAAACCTTTTGCTTCAATACCAAATTCACATCAATCAACCCAGCCTTTGAATTGTTCAACAACAAATCAATCAATTTGGCCGCGCGCGATTCCTCCGATCCCGCATTTGGAATCCTAAAACCAATGTTCACACTTTCCGCATCTGGACCAAATACCTCATAAATCCGCTCTTGATTTTTGGGCGTTTCCAATTCAAAAGCATAACTCATCACATCCTTACTCACCATATAAGCAAATTTATTGGCCACCTCCGCCGCCACAGCATCCGGATCAAAATCACCACTCATAATAATAGCCATATTGTTCGGCACATAATACTCATTGTAATAATTGCGAATGGCCTCCAAACTCGGATTCTTCAAATGCTCAACCGTTCCAATGGTGGTCTGCAAACCGTAATTGTGCTTCCTGAACAAATCAGCCATCATCAACTCATACACCTTCTCGCCTTCGCGATCCAATGATATGTTCTTCTCCTCATACACCGCCTCCAACTCCGTATGAAACAACCTCAACACCGGATTTCTGAATCGCTCCGCCTCCAAAGTCAACCACTTACTCAACATGTTCGATGGGATATCATTGATATACACCGTTTCATCTGTACTCGTAAAAGCATTGGTGCCCTGTGCGCCCAAGGCCTGACACATTTTGTCGTACTCATTGGCAATGGAAAATTTGGCCGCGAGCTGACTTACACTATCAATCGCGCGATACAAACTCTTACGTTCCCCAGCATCCTTGGTATGGTTGTATTTTTCATACAACGCATCAATTTGCTTCAACAAAGGCTCCTCTTTTTTCCAGTCCAAACTTCCGTAACGATCTGTGCCCTTGAACAACATGTGCTCTAAGTAATGCGCCAACCCAGTATTCGTTGCAGGGTCGTTCTTCGATCCCGTTTTCACCGCCACCATCGTATACACACGGGGCGATTTCTTTTGGTTCGATGTAATCAATGTAAGCCCATTGGCGAACGTATAATACCTCACATTCAACGGATCGTTGGCATAACTGGTTACTTTCCACTGAGGCGTTTCCTCCACGTTGAAACCACGAATCACATCCTGCGCCTGAGCAAACAAAACGCTAATCAACAATCCCATCAAACTGAAATACTGTTTCATAAAGCACAAAAATAGGATATCCCCATCATCCGCACACTCTGTTTATCTTCGCAAACTATATGAACATCGAAAATCGGGTGGCCCTGGGTTTGGGTGGAAACATGGGCAACCGCTTGTATCACATCGCTTGGGCACAACAACTCATCACAAAAAACATTGGCCAAATCATCCAATGTTCTCCCCTATACCAAACCGCCGCTTGGGGAAATACCGATCAACCCCACTTCCTCAACCAAGTCATCGTGGTGATCACCCCCTTCACCCCCCTACAAACCCTGCAAAAATGCCTGCAAATTGAAAAATCTATGGGACGACGAAGAGAAATCAAATGGGGACCGCGACTTATTGATATAGATATATTGCTATATAACAATATTAAAATACAGCAAGATAACCTTCAAATCCCCCACCCCTTCCTGCACCAACGCCGATTTGTGCTTCAGCCACTGGCCGATGTCCTACCGCATTTCAAACACCCCTCCCTAAATAAAACCCTCCAACAACTCCTCACCGAGTGCCCCGATACCTTGCCCGTTACCCCCTTCTACCCCTAAATGCTACTCCCCTATATCATACTACCACCCCTTCATTGGTTTGTCTTAGGCTGCCAACAGCAACAATTCCCCATTCTGCTCAACGCCCCCTTCATCAAACAAAACGGAGCCAATAGATATCAAATAGCAGCACCCAACAACATCCAACCGCTCACCATCCCCGTACATCACGAAGACCGCAACCGGCCCCTGCCCCAAGTGCGCATCAATTACAACCAAAACTGGATCAAAGACCACAAACAAGCTTGGCAAACGGCCTATGGCAAATCGCCCTTTTTTGAATACTACGATTACCGTTTTTTTGCCGTGTTCGATGAACAGCCCCAAACCATGCAGCACATCATCCATGGCCTCAACCAAGTACTTTTCCAAAACCTCAAGCTTCCCTTTACCCCTGAATATATCGCCCAGCCAAACGCAGAATCTTCACTCATCGCCCAAAATGCGCTGCTCCCCTATCACCAACAACAAATCAACCCCATCCCATACACCCAAACCTTTCACACCAAATTTGGTTTCAGAGCCCCTGTGAGCGCCATCGATCTACTCTTTAATCTCGGTCCGCTCGCCCCTGAATACCTTGCCCAGTATAACCCTACCGCCATCATCTGAACTTTCCTATCTTCGCAACTTACCCCAACGCACAATTCATATGAGCATCATCAAAAAACTGGCCTCCCAAACCGCCGTGTATGGTCTTAGCACGATGCTAGGTCGTTTTTTGAACTTTCTACTCGTACCGCTTTACCTCACCAAACTATCTGGTGCTGCCGATTATGGTATCTCGAGTGTGATGTTTACTTATGCGAGTTTTTTGGCCATCATTTTTGCCCTGGGTTTAGAAACAGCCTTCTTCCATTTCTCAAAACAAACTGGTCAGCCCGCCAAAGTCCTTGCCACCGCAACGCATACATTGATCATTACTGGCTTAACGGCCGTGCTCATTTCGCGTCTTTTCGGCATTGAAATCATGCAGTGGATTGGGTATCCTCAGTTTCCTCAATTCGCAACATATTTGGCTTTGATATTGGCCGCTGATGCAATCACCGCATTGGGATTCGCCTATCTACGTCAGCAAGAAAAACCTTGGACATTTGCTTGGATCCGACTCACAAACATTGCCGTTAACATTGGCGCAAACCTCTTCTTTTTGGTTGCTTGTCCTTGGCTAGGCAACTATCTCACTTCCCCAGAAATCGGCAGCAGCTCACAAGCCTTGGCGTTTGGTGTTTGGTGCATGGACCAGGCTCAACCGACCAATATGATTTCCAATATTTTCCTGAGCAACTTATTGGCCTCACTCATTACAGTACCATTATTATCAAAAACATGGCAAAACCTCAAATGGGGTCTCGACCTTGGATTGCTCAAAAAAATGCTCCGTTACTCGTTGCCTTTGGTAATTGTTGGGTTGGCGGGCATGATCAACGAAACATTGGATCGTATTTTACTCAAGGAAATGCTTCCCGCCAATGTGGGCGATGCAGAAGCCGGTATGTACAGTGCCTTCTATAAATTGAGTTTGATTTTAACCCTATTTGTGCAGGCATTTCGATTTGCCGCCGAACCCTTCTTTTTTGGAAAAGCGAGCGATAAAGATGCGCCTGACACTTATGCTTATGTAATGCGATATTTTGTTTACGTGAGCGGTGGGATATTTTTACTCACGATGATTTGTATGCCCTGGTTGGCACCTTTGTTATTGCGAAAACCCCTGTATTACGAAAACGTAAGAGGCCTGAGTATTGTCCCCGTTTTATTGGGTGCAAACCTTTGTTTAGGGATTTATTACAACCTCAGTATTTGGTATAAGCTTTCCGGAAAAACACAAATGGGCGGACTCATTGCATTGTTTGGCGCCATTGTCACCATTGTTGGAAACTACATTTTTATCCCACAGTACGGATTTGTTGCCTCGGCTTTTACCACACTCGCGGCCTACGCTACCCTGGTTATCCTGGGCTATTGGTTTGGTCAGAAACATTACCCCATTCCCTACCAGTTACCAATATTACTTACCACTTTATTGGTATCCGTGGGTCCAATTACGTTTTTACCTCATGCTTTTCCCAATATTCATCATGCCGCATACTGGATATTGGTCCCCATATACATGGGCGTTTTGTATGTGCTCGAAAAGAGATTCGCCAGAAATCTTTCATCCTAAAATACTATCATGTGTACAGTAAAAATCATCAACCAATCTTCCCATCCCAACCCCGCCTACCAAACAGAATTAAGTGCGGGCATGGATTTACATGCCAATATTGAAGAATCTATTTCTCTCATACCCGGAGCTCGGATGTTGATTCCTACGGGATTGTTCATCGAACTCCCCAAAGGATACGAAGCACAAGTGAGGCCCCGCAGCGGCTTGGCACTCAAACACGGCATCACCGTGCTCAATAGCCCAGGTACCATCGACGCAGATTACCGCGGCGAAATCAAAGTCCTGCTCATCAATCATGGACAAGAAACCTTCGAGATCCAAAACGGCGAACGCATCGCCCAAATGGTTGTGGCTCAACACGCAGTGGTTCAATGGGCCAATACCACCGAACTCAATGTCACCGAACGCGGCGATGGCGGTTACGGTAGCACTGGCTTAACCAAACCCTAACACCCAATTCATACCAATTCATTACCTTTGCCGTCGTTTTGACCATCAAACAATCCCTTTAAACAACTATGAAACTCATCATTCCAATGGCCGGCATGGGCAAACGCATGCGCCCTCATACACTTACCACCCCCAAACCCCTTATCAAAGTTGCTGGCAAATCCATCGTACATTGGCTCATCACCGATATCGTGGCCGTTTGCGGTGAATCCATCGATGAAATCGGTTTCGTAGTGGGTAGATTTGGCGATGCCGTTGAAGCAGAACTCCTTCAAATCGCCGAAAGCGTTGGCGCCAAAGGCAAGATTTTCTACCAAGACGTAGCCGAAGGTACCGGCCATGCCATACTTTGTGCCCGTGAATGCCTCAAAGGCGATGTCATCGTAGCCTTCGCCGATACCCTCTTCCGCACACAATTCAACCTCGACAAATCAAAAGACGGCGTGATTTGGGTCCACAAAGTAGCCAACCCCAGCTCGTTTGGCGTGGTGAAATTTGACGAAAACAACATCATTACCGATTTCGTTGAGAAACCCACAGAATTCGTCTCAGACCTAGCCATCATTGGCATTTACTATTTCAAAAGCGGCGAAACCCTTGAGTCGGAAATCCAATACCTCATCGACAACAACATCCGCGAAAAGGGAGAATACCAGCTCACCAATGCCATGGAAAACATGAAAGCCAAAGGCATGCAGTTTGTTCCCGG
>JAIYBO010000181.1 GCA_027488495.1 Bacteroidota bacterium
AAACCATTTCACCTTGGACAAATAATCTTTGTTTGAAAGAAATCGAAGGGTATCGCCGGCGCACACCGTGGTATCCGCAAATGGTTTACGATCAACATTTTGATAGATTTTCACCCATCGACTCACAGAATACTGAACCCCACTGTCGCAGCCATAATCACCGAATTCATAATTAAAGGTAATCTTCACTTTGCCGGTGTCGGTGAACTTCCAATCAAAATCCGCGGATTTACTTGCGAGTTTTCCATCAATGTAACAGGTAATCTTTTGCAATTTTCGCAAACCCGCCTCCAAGGCAAAGTTGGTACTTGCTCCTACGCAAGCCACGGCAACACCCGTATCATCCACCCCATACCAATGAGCACCCTGCTTATTAACCCTGATGCGCGATTGCAATGAATCCCAACCGGAATACAAGGTCATTACACCAGACATAGATGGATAAAAATTGGTGGCTTCAAACGTATCGCTAGCACCAGTATGTATCAAATACCCATTGAATCCCGTGTTAGACTTTATCGTGATAATATCTTGTCTTGTATTTTGAATGGAGCCCCAGTAGATCGTTCCAAACTTTTTAGTCAAGGTGTAAGATTTGCCATTGACTTCAATTTTGTTATTACCCGGGGAAAACACCACAGCTCGATTCATTTGATTTGTTCCCACTTTTGATGGAATAGGAACTGAAATTTCTTTCGTTAGAGCACTTGTTGGTGGGATACTCGCAAAGTCCAAAACGTTGGCGTATACTTTATCATCGGGCGCACCAAATGCTATAAAATTTTTTGCGCCTGAAACATGTTGAGTAATCGCAATCGGTTTGAGGGATTGTATTAAGAGGGGTTTGTAAAAAACCGTATCAGCTATAACGGTGTCCTTGTCAATTGAAATCATTTTACCATTGATCCAAATCGTATTGTCCTTGTAGCTGAATAAGTGGTAGGTATTCCCCAAGTGACTCTTGCCTTCCGATACTACTACAAACTCATAGCCCCATGATTTTATTGGTTGCAACTGTTCGATCTCATAACCAGTATATGGATAAATACCTTTATCAATTTGAAAAAAATCAAGACCCGTTGTAAATCCTAAACCCGTATTATTGGAAAATACTGCGAGCTTTTTATTGCAATTGGAAGATGTGATTTTTCCGCCATTAACAATGTGCAATTTCCCTCTTGGATATTTTAGCGACATCTGAAAAGTCTCGCCCCGATTGAGTGTTTTCGTGAATTTCCTGCCTAAATCAGTATCAAAGTTTAAATCGAACTGAACCTCCGTTTTATCGTCAAACGCTACAACGGTAAAACAATAAGACAAAAGAGAATACTTTATTAATCCTGTAGTATTTGGATAATAGGACTCGTGACAAGTTTTGGGATGATATAAAACGTATTGGCTTCCGCAGTTTGACTTCTCAATGGATTGATATGAACCAGTGTGGGCATTTACGATTGTTGCCTTAGATGTTCCATTTGTTTGGAAAATATCAACAAAAGAGACAGTTAAAGGGTCATTGGCCAAAACAAAAATGCATCTCTTTGCAATGGAATTGTTGCTTCTAACCCCCAAGCAAAAATATTTCCTCAAGACCAGGAAATCAGCTACTTTATTTGATGTGAGACTCAGTGTTGTATCGTAATCGTAATAATTTGTTACTCTTATTTTTTGGTTAGATGAACTTAGCACTGAAATCAGTTTGCCAGAAACCGAATCCGAGTAACCAATTGTACGAAACACACCACCATAAATTGGGTACGTGTATTGGGCAACGGATGCTTTAATCCCAAAGAACAAAAAGACAGTAAACAATGCTATTTTAAACTTCATGGGAGTATGAACCTATCAACGATTACTTTGATGCTGAATATCCATTTTTCGTTGCCCTCGAAAAAAGGCAAAAACAAATACACAACGAAACCGATACAAATAACACCCCTTCACCCAGATTAAAATTGATACATTTTCATCAATCCGTTTCGAAATGGAAAAATACCTTTGTGGCATCTAGAAACCGGAATATTCAAAACATCCCGGTGGCAAAACGCAGCAAAATATCGGCACAAAAACCTCCATCCAAGTGAAAACACTGTTATTTTTAAACTATTGGACGAATGATATTTTACTTAATCTTTTCGCATTGAGGTTCACTATCCAATTGGTGAAAATCAAAACGATGAAACTTAATCCCATTCGAATTTCAATACTGTGTTTCCTTGGCATCTTACTGCTCGACAATTGGCTATATCACTTAACGATTCACGAATCAACTGATTTTTATTACGCCTTTACCTCCACCGTGTTTTTATCACTTAGTACGTTTAAAAACACCTCTACACCAAAGCAATTGGCATTGATAATTTTATGTGGAACAACCCAGTTATTCATCAATTCTCCCATATTAATCCAAATGGCTTTTGGCATATCCATGATCCTTTTGCTGATCGAAATCAAAAACCACCTCCTCAAGTCGTCTCAACATCAAACCATTGCCTTTGTCCTCATTGCGATTATACTTTATATCTATTCGATCTTACAGGAATACACATTTTCTCAAGTTGGAGGCAATTGGGCAAAATCCAATTTCTTAATTTATTTCTCTATTTGTGATTTCATCATATTTTCTTCAATGTTATTAATAATACATGTCAATGTCAGAAGACTATTTTTTAATTAATTTATCTGCAGTCATAGTCCCTGCGTTCATCTTGCTATTCGGTTCCGTTGTAATTAGTTATTTACTACTAAAACGATACTCCCTCGCAATAAAAAGACTGTACCAAATGAATTTCAATGGCGTGGAAATGGAGCGAAAACGAATTGCCAACGACCTACATGATCAAATTGGATTCACCCTCACGCAAGTCCGGAATACTTTGAAGGAAGCTTCGCGATTACAAACCGACAAAAATGCAACCGCTGAACTTCAGAGTGCACAATTTCTGATTAGCGAATTGCATTTATCGCTCCGAAGGTTGGTAGAAAATGTATATCCCAGAGAACTAATGCTAGATAATTGGAAAGACAGTTTCACCTCTCTCGCGCAAGCCATGAGCATTGGTCACTGTCACATTGAAGTGGATATAGAAGTAGAATCAGAAATCTCACAAAAACAATTGCATCAAATGTTTCGCCTGAGCCAAGAACTTTTGGCAAACATTATCAATCACAACCATTCAAAATGGATTTCCCTTCAGATTTACGAAGAACAAAACAAGATATGTTTGAATTTTTCCTATCGATATAAAAAAATCTTGCATTCCTTGAGCCAAGGCAATTACCCCAGGGGAAGAGGGTCTTTTATCATTCATGAAAGATTGAGACTTCTGAATGCACAGTTGAAGAAACATAAGAAAGACGGCTATCAATATGAGTTAATCACCTTCAATAAAAATGATGAAAATACTACTGCTGGATGATCACCCATTAATTATTGATTTTATCGCCGAGCAAATCAGAAAAATTGACAGCGATGTATTGGTAATGACCTCGATAGGCGTGGAACAAGCCCTTGATATTTTAAGTACGCACAAAATCGACCGAGTTGTATGCGACCTTCAAATCAAATCGGGAAAAAGCGTTGCTGTTCCTGAATATTGCGCAAAACACAACATCCCTTTCATGGTTTTTAGCTCCTATGTAAACAACTCGCTCATCCACACCCTTAAATCATTGAATGTCAATTGTTACGTTTCAAAAGGCACAGAAACTCAACACCTAATCACTGCATTAAAAAAACTGATAAACAAAGAGTATTTTTTATGTCCAGAAGTAGTAAAAGAACAACACATTCTGAGCGAATCCGACACCCCAAGACCCATTTTATCAAAAGCAGAAATCAAAGTGTTAAACGCATACAAGGCTGGCCTAAAAACTGAAGAAGTGGCGAAACTACTGAACATCCAAACCGTCACGGTGCGCAATCACAGAGCAAGGGCTCAGGAGCGAAATTTGTGTGGCTTTCAAGAATTGATCCGCCGATTTAACTATTGGGATGATTCGCATTCATTTTAAACCATTGAATTAACACGAGTAAAAAAATGATGTACAACTAGTTAACCAATTGGAACTATCAAACAAATTCAATAAATTAATATTTTTGTATTATTACAATTCAAACCATCAATGTCCTTGTCATGAATAAAATACTGAAGACCATTTTCATATTGCTGTTTCTTACAACAAACAAGGTCAAACTATTTGGGGCTACTACCACTAATGTTGGGGGCTACACAACGTTTGAGGTGATTTCTGACACCAAAATCGCGTTTTATATACACAAACAGAGTCCATTGATCGCTTTGGCTCAACCTGTTCACCTTCAATACAACTTCGGCGGGTACACAGCATTCAACAAATTGGAATCTGATAAATGGACCACTGCAGAAATTAACAATTATTACAAACTTAAGCCAGTCACAGGTGCGTTTATATCACTTGGATTGGGGGTGAAAATCGCAGATCGACAAACTTTAATGCTCTCAAGGAAAAGTATCGATTATGGTGTTAGAGGAGAATTCAAGGGCGGGTTTTCTGATAGACTCGGGGGCGGGTTATTTATTCTAGACAGACATCGTGCTGAATGGAATTTGTCATACTCCCATGAACTGATCAAGAAAAAAAATGTAACCCTAACATTAAATCCGGGAGTTAATTTTTTAAACCGCAAAACAGGCTGGATACCACAAATAGGTGCAGGATACATAGGAAGTGATAGTAATAGATACTGGGTTGATGTAACCGATTCAGATTCTTTTTATTTGAAATCCTTTCGATTGGTTACGGGTTGTGACTTCTCCTATAAATTTAACAAGCACTGGAATATGGGATTGAATTTCAGTTATCAATTTGGAGGTAAGCCAATATTCGATCGTTCTGTCAAAATAATAGATCCCCGATTAAACGAACCACTCGAGTTCAGCGAGATTTGTAATGGTCGCAGCGTATTTTTCTCGGTTTTGGTGAGATATACTCCAAATCAGAATTAAGACAGAATTCGTACAATTCGGAGCATGTATTTTGGGTCTCCCCATTCAATCATCCATCTATTATAACACCTCAATCCTTATAAATCGATTTTCGATAAACAATTTCAAATTGATTATTGACAATGGTTAATTGATACCATCCAGTTGATAAGCCATCAAGATTTAGGATAGATTTTGGCTGTGTGATGGGAGATTCCACTACTTTTCTACCCAAACAATCATAAATAAACGCTGAATAACCCTGAGAAAAGGGATCTTTAAAATCAACATTAAGACTTCCTTTATTGGGATTTGGATACACATCCAATAAAAACAACGTGGTTGTGACCATTTTAGTCACAATGAGTTTGGGAAGTTGCGGTCTCAGTGTATTTAAACAATACCGCATGAGAGAAACTTGCTGCTTGGTGAATGTATTTCTGCACCTATCTCCTGTATAATCCATGAAATTTTCCAGCATATCAGGGAAATCGTTTGTTGGTTCAATGCAAGAATTCAAGGTAGTATCACAGGTATAATAATTCTGATTTAAGACCCTTGGGGTATCAAACAGTGAATCATCGTAAGAACACATCGTAGCACTGTCAAAAAAAGCAGGTGGATCTCCCGAAACATGCCTCAAGCCCAAATAATGACCAATTTCGTGTGTTAACGTACTTGATCTGGAAGAATTAGAATAGGTGGATTGATCAAGCACTATTCCATCAATTGAACTATCTCTGTAAAACATCCCCCAGCGCGGGGCATTCTTTGGCGGAGTGGCAAATCCAGCCCAATAGGTTCTACCACTTTTCGGAGACTTCAAGCTACAAACCCAAATATTCAAATATTTATTGGTATTCCATGGTGAGATTCCTCCACATGTATCAAACTTCATATTATGCCACGTGCGGTATGATTGATACGGTTCCACTCCAAAAGTAGTCAAACTACTTCGAGCGGTGTATCCATTACTTGGCTGCCCATTTTGATCTTTATCTACCAACACAAACCGAATTTTGGCATTCGCCGCCCTACTTTTAAACTTCGATCTCAAATTGATAGTATCTGCATTCAAGCGCGAAAAATCGGCGTTAATTTCAGCCAATGCTTTCACTATAAACAACTTGTCTGGGGGAAAATTAGGGTGATGGATGAAATGAAAAACAACTGGAACTACAAATTCTGTATCCCTTGAAACCTTTCCTCTATTATCTAAAAAAGTCTTAGTCGATGCTTCAACCGCTTTTTGATACCAATGGATATAGCTCGAATCAAAAAAATCACGGTTAAACCCACAATTCGGTTGACCTTGTGCATTCAAGTCAGTAAAAGACCCAAAAAAGAGTACCGCCAATATATAAATCAGTTTTTTCAAGACATTTCTCACAAATCACTCTTTTTCAGGTCGAATGATTTCCCTGACATCCGTTGATACTACTTACAGTTATGTTTCCGATAGTATCAAGCAGTATAGAATACTGCGATTGATCATAGCTTGCCCGACGAGCAGATTGCAACCGATAGGTTTTTGGGTCTTTTTCTTTCTCACCAAAATGGATGGTTTCACCAGATGTTAGTTCACCTTTTCTATGCGCTTTCGGCTTTTTCAACTCAACGAAAGAATACAATGATACAAACACAAGAGCCAAAGCACTCAATTTCAGCGTTTTCTTCATAAAACGAACTTAGCAGAACACATCCATTAAATCAATTGCACACAATGGATATTCGACCAAATTCCATTCACAACACCAATATTTGTTCGGAATCATCAAAAGCGAGTTTTTCTGAAAAGGTTGTAACCCCAATCAAAACAAATCGAACACTTCTATGGTGAACAGCAATGTCGATTGTATCGAGGGCGATTCACCACTAATTGCTTTCCCAGTGTATATACCCGATGTAAATCGCACATTTCCCATTTGCTTGTAGGTTTTTAATACCAGACCGGCCCGAGGCAAAAGTACCCCGTCCCTATCGGAAAGAAACCCGCCCATTTCAAATCCCGAAGTTCTATAGTCCTTTACCGTGCGTAAATCAGGAGAAGTGTTCATCGACTTGTAACCCAATAAACCCTCATAGGAACCATGTATATTCATCCCTAACCCATTATCAGCCATCGTGGAATAGAGTGTAGTTCCCACATTGAGATAAAACATATTTACAGGCAAATCTTGCTTACGCTTCACGTACAATGGAATCCGACTACCAATTTGCGTGCACACATTGTTACCCAAAAACCCCATGGTTGAATATAAATCCGATAAACCCCCATCTCTAGTTGTTACGGCCAGCGAAATAACCGACAGCGTGTCGTTATTTTTAATGACCCAATTATTACCCAATGCATACAGAAATACTCGTGGCTTTGTGAAAAATTCGCGCTTGGATGATTGAAGATAAATGTTTCTCATTATTTTCTTAAATACACGATAATTAAAATTCAACATGGAACTTGAAGCAGAAATGAGCGGTTGAATAGAATCTAAATCACCTACAATATCAGCCTCCAAAGTTTGAAAAGTTGAATCCCATAGATCAACCATCTTTTGTATTTTGTATGCATGGGCGGGCTGTTCTAGATAGACTGAAAATTTCATCTTATATCGATCATCATATAGATAAACAACATTGCCAGGCAAACTATCATTCAACTTTTTCTCTTCCTCATCGAGATCGAATCCTGAGGCAATAAATTCCGGATTTTCAATGGTTAATTTTCTGCGATCACTGGGCGAAATTATATAATGAATTTTCACGGGTGACGACAAGGAATCAACAACAATATCCGCAGATTCAGCATCAGACAAAAACTGTTTCAACACGGAAATGAAGGAATCGTATCGCACAATATTGTCAAAAGAATGTGATTCAAAAACCACCCTATCTACACCTCCAATCCCCCAACTGGCCTTGGCTTTCAGTTTTTCCAATTCAAACTTTTGTGCCGATGTCGAAATGGCAAAAAAACAAGTCACTACAACGAGAAATATGTGTTTTAATTTCATGATTTATTGGGGTTTTATAAATTGAATAAATTGCTGCTCACTGGGGGTAGATACAATTTTAAAATGGCCATCGCGAAACACAAAAAACTCGGTGCTCGGTGGCGATTTCTTTGCCTGCGCCGACGGCTTCTTCGGCTGAAATTCAAATTGTTTGAACCGCTGCTTTTTCTCAAACAATGGCTGCTTTGATACAGCAACCGATTCGCTTATCAGTGGTCGTTGGGTTGTTGGAGTATCCAAATCGGCCCTCACAAATTCCTCTGTTGCGGGTAATTCTTTCGCTATTTCTTTTTCAATCTTGGTTCTATTTTGTTGGCGACGCTTCGGCAGAACTTTCAACTTTTGCGATTGCACTACACGATTTTGCACCACGGGCTTCAATGACTTTTGTTGAACCGTTGCACTCGCGGAAATGCGCTGTGATTGATGCCTTCGCGATGGTTGGGTTGTCCAAAAAACGCCGATCACCGACACCAATAACAAGAGGATGGCTGCGGCCCTATTTTCAAAGACAAGTCCCAAGAATCCATACCGATGCGCTTGGTTAACTTTCTGGGCACCCTGTAACCGATTTACCGCGTTTTGTATCAACTTTCGCTGCGTTTTTACGTTGTCTTGAAAACCATCAGGATACTGCTCAAGCGTCTCCAAATGTGCGAATTCTTGCTTATTTCTCATGGGATTTTGAACGATTATTTTGGTTTTGAAGCACTCTCAACAAGCGCAGCCTCGCTTTGCGATATTGTGATTTACTGGTAGACTCTGAAATTTCAAGCATCTGGGCAATCTCGGCATGGGAAAACCCTTCCACCGCGAACAAATTGAATACAGTGCGATAGCCCTCGGGCAAATCCGCCACACATCGCAACAAAACCCTCGCATCGATATCCGAAAAATCCTCAGACCACGGTTCCTCCTCTTCAGGAAGGTCTTGCAGCGATTGCAAATTGAAATTGTTTCGCAAGCGCAAAATGCCGAGGCATTCATTGACACATATTTTCTTGATCCATGCGTAGAAACTCAAAGGGTGTTGATATTGAAAAGACGACAATCGCTCAAGCACCTTCATCCACGACACCATAACCACGTCTTGGGCATCTTCAGAATTACCCAAATATCGGTAGCTCAAACTCACCAGAGACGGGTGCAATCGCTGAAACACAGCCCCTACAACATCCGAATTTTGGGATTGGCAGGCGATGATTTCATGAAGTTGCACTTGGCGCATATAAACTGATAATGCAACTTAAAGCAAATAGTTGCCTCGATCAGTGAAAAATTGGATTCCTAGCACAACTTAATTTGCAGGGATTAGTAAAAACTGTCACAAAATCACATTTTTATATATTTTGTAACATACCAAAAAAATAAAATTATCACTACTGAAAATTTGCAAATTTCATAAAAACAAACGGCTTAGAAATACAAATTTTGCAATTTTCACTACAAAACTTCTGTTACAAATTTATAACTTTGCGCAATATTTGAAATTTTGTAACAACACAAAAACATGAAAACAACATTTTTCCTAGGCATTAATATCAAGCAATATCGAGAAAAACTCGGCTACAGTCAGGAAGAAATGGCTCAATTCCTGGGCATAAATCGTGTTAGCTTGTCTCAATATGAAACGGGTGATCGCGAAATCCCTTTGGAAGTCCTAAATAAATCTGCCAATTTGTTTGGGATTGAACTGATAGACCTGTTGGAATCAAATCCAGACAGTGCCACGGCAAACATCGCCTTCGCTTTTCGGGCGCAAAATCTCACAACTGAAGACCTCAATAGCATCGCCCAATTTCAAAAAATAGTGAGAAACTATATGAAAATGACCCGCAATCTAAATCCTGAAATCCATGAATGATTACACCCTAGAAAAGGAAGCC
>JAIYBO010000126.1 GCA_027488495.1 Bacteroidota bacterium
CAAATTAGAAGCCGAAGCCAAGGCAAAAGCCAATGAATTGTTGACAAAAACGCTTACACAGGATGTTCTCAAAAACAACCAAATCGAAGCTTTCAAGTTGCTGTCTCAAAGTGCCAACACCAAGGTCATCATCACCGATGGAAAAACACCGCTGATTGGCATTCCCGAAGTGGGTAAATAACCCTCGCGCTGTGATCAAAGTGCACTGAGTAGCGTTTTCCGCAAAAACAAACCAGAGTTTAACGGAATACTCAAACTAAAGCGAATCCCGCGTTGCAATTGTTGCTTGTAAGTGGGCAAGATATATTCGCCCACAAATTCCATTTCACCCAAGGTCTTTTGCAAATCATTATTCATAAACAACGGCACACTCACTTGTAAAAATCCGGTACGGATCATCAGGCCGGCATCAAAAAATTTGGTTGGGAAAGAAAATATTCCAGGAAGCGCGGGTATTACAGGATTGGGCATACGAGCATAATCAGCGAATACCCGAATCATCGAAGGCACTTTTGGCAAACTCATCGAAAAGTTAATTGCGGCCAAACTACTCGTACTACCGATAAAAGTTGCGGTACCCATGCCCCCCATGTTGTTCATGCGCTGCTGTCCGTTGGTGCTAAAACCATACTGACCATTCCAAGAATTATTCGCAAACGTAGGCGCTGAGTTCCGCCCCCTGAAATACTCATCGTAAAAAATATCCTGCTGACCTGAGGCGCCGCTCAACATCAAATACATATTTTCAATTTCAGCCCCCCGACCTCGATTTCCACCATCGCTTAACACACCTACCTTACCCCAGTAACCACGAAGCTCAATGTTTCTGGCCTTCTTTTTTTCAGCGATGTAATTCCATGTATACTTGGCCTCAACTTGGCCTCGGTTTGTGGAAGTAATACCATCCGAAACGGGAAAAATGCTATATGTTACATATTCGTTTTGCGACACGTTCTCTAAACTGACCTTATATTCAAATACAGACACTGGACCACGCTTGGTTCCAAAGTAATTAAGGCGCCATCCGTAGAGACCAATATCGCTTTGTTCCGTTGCATAAAATGGAGCCCAGCGCATCCCCTGCCAATTAATCAATCCCGTTGCCTCCAAAAAATGCGTAAACCCTTTGCGGCGTTTCGCACTGCCCAACTCCATAATCGCATAAGGTTTAATTACAGTAAATCCCGGATGCGTCAACGAATTGTCGCGAAGCGAATCCCGCCACGATGAGTTACTCTGAAACGTCATCGCACTCACCCCAATTCGCAAACTCTTGTATCGCTTACCACCCAAGGGATTATAGCTAATGTCTCCCAAACCCGATAAATTCTTCCGTCCAAACGAATACAACGGCACCAAAGAATACCGCCACTTGGGCGACGGCAAACTCGTGTTGTGCAGCACCACACCCAACATTGTACGATCATACTGATTCCAACCCACCGCCGGCAACCAATAATGGTTCCTCTCCCAAGGCAAATCGTTCCCCGTGCCAAATTTCAACGTCGTTTTACGTCCTTCCCCCGACCAAACATTGTTGTTGCGATTCACCTCCGGAATCATCCGATTTTGATCAATCACAAACGTATCCGTAACCCTTCGGCCCTTTTGAACAGCAAATTTAGACTGACTCGCACCCAGCTGAACCGTTGGATATTTCTTTCCGTCCTTACCGGGCGATACCCAAACCGATTCAGCCACCACGCCGTTTTCTATGCGTTGCACTGCGATCGGACCGTTGATTTGCCCCACACTTTTCACCTTCACCAAACTCTTTCCCACTGCCTGTCTTACACCCACGATTTTATAATCAACTACCTTCCGAGAATCAATCAACCCATCGAACAACCAACCCAAATCCTGTTTGCTCACTTCCTCCAAAACCGCCCTAAAATCCTCGGGTTGTGGATGCCTAAACTTCCAACGCTCAAAATAGGCCTGCATGCAAGCATCAAACAAAGAATCGCCCAAATAGGCCTTCAAATAATGAAATACCAACCCCGTTTTCTGGTACATCACCCCGCCATAATTGGCCGATGAAAAATCCGCAGAATGCGAATGAATTGGCTGGTCTACACAAAACGAAGCCATGCATCGATACATCACATCGCCCTCGTCTTTGTGCGACAACCCCTCAAAACCCAATTTCTTCGCAGCGCCCCCCGCCATATCGCTCAATCGCGTATTTTTCGGATACTTCTCCGCCACATATCGCATCTCATTCAAGGTATTCAACCCCTCGTCCATCCACCCAAAATCGCGCTCGTTGCTACCCAAAATACCATAAAACCAGTTGTGCCCAACCTCATGCACAATCACCACCTCCAGTGCTTCTTTGTTACCACTTGAACCAATCACCGTTACATTGGGATACTCCATCCCGCCGCCCGCACTAATGGTTCCGTCCACCGCAGTAACCTGACTGTAAGGATAATCGCCATTCCATTGAGAGTATTTCTTAATGCCATCGTGCAAATATTCCAAAGCAAATGGCTTCCAAATATCCTCCGAGTTTGGCTCATACATCGCCCAAGTGGTTACCGTTTTTCCGCTGTTCGGCAAGATCACTTCACCCTTCAATACCTTGAACGACTTATCGGCAAACCACGCAAAATCATGTACGCGCGATTGGGTATATCGGATGGTTTTGAGCACTTTGCTCGACGTCTGATCTTCATAGTGCTTGTCGATATTGCTCCAATCTATGTCCGCACGCTTAATGGGCACATCCGCAGCACGATACATACCAGATGGTATCAGTTCTTTTGGCACATTTGCCTGAAACGGATTTTCTGAATCCACTTTGGTTTCGTCGGGATGCAAATCGCTTACAGCATTGTATTCCGCCAACAAGTTCAAACGCTTAATTTCCCTTTCCGTTTGCAAATCTCCCGTTGCTCCCACCGTGTAATTTTCTGGCAGCGTGATACTTACATCGAAACTGCCATATTCAGAATAGAACTCTCCCTGGTTCAAATAGGGCATGGGATGCCAACCTTTTTCATCGTATACCGCCGGCTTGGGATACCACTGCGTGATTTGATAGGTTTGATCGATATGTCCCATCCGCGACACTTCACCCGAAGGCAATTTCACCCGAAATGGCGTAGAAATCACCACCTTTTCTCCCGGTGCCAAAGGCTTATTCAAAGTCAGCTTGGCGATATCGATGTGCTTTGCATCATAGGTCAATTTCAACGAAATCCCCCCCTCTTTAAAATCCAAAGAATCGATAAAACCTAGATACTCGGGATCGTTTCGGAACAAAAAGTCCTTGCCCGACATCATCAATTGCTTGGCCAAGGCCGTTCCATTGTTTTTATAAGCGTTCGGCCAAAGATGAATGTAAAGAAACGACAGCGTATTGGGTGAATTGTTCGTATAAACAAACTGTTCATTCCCCCTCAACATGTGCGATTCATCATCCAAAGTCACTTGGAGTTTGTAATCTACTTCTTGCTGCCAATTACCTTTAGTCTGGGCGATGGCAGAACTCATCAAGCATGCCAAACCCAAAACGATCCATACGCGTTTCATAAGTAAGGCAATTTACGACAATTATGGCAAAATCATCTCAATGCCACCCTCGGTCGACTTCACCCGGGCATATCCATTTTCCATGTCGTCTAGCCCCAAATACTGATCGTTCACGTAAGAAATCAAATCCCTGCAACTGCGATCAATGTTGGCCTTGTAACCAATAGGCAAGTTCAACACAACTTCCACCGA
>JAIYBO010000131.1 GCA_027488495.1 Bacteroidota bacterium
GAATAATTGGCCATCCCCGAGCGGAAACCCCTATCGCTTTTCTCCATCACCATCCCGCCGTCGAACGCCAAACGCGCTTTCATCTCCTCCACAGATACGTCGGTGCCGTAGTAATTGAACGACCACCCCTGGGTCTTCAAACGCATCACCAATCGCTTCACCTCGCCCTGTGTGAAAGTATGACTGCTGTTTTCCTCCCCGTCTGTGAAAACCGCCACACTCACCATGGTGTCTTCCGCCTTGAATTTCAAGTTGCCTATCAAGATTTCCAACTGCGTGCAAGCCTTTCCAATGGCATCGAACAGTGGGGTGGAGCCGTTCGGACGTAAATCGATGGGTTTTAGGCTGTCGCCCGCTTCAATTTTGGTGAGGGTTTGTACTTCTTCGATGCGATGGCTATCGAATACCCATGTGTTCACATACTGATTTAAATTGGGCATCTCCGTGCACTCCGATTTGATGCGTTGCAAAATGCCGAGATGACTTTCTTCGGTGGCTTTCTTTAGGCTAGACATAGATCCGCTCTCGTCGATGATCATCAAAGTGATGGCGTTGGCCTTGTTGTTGGGTTGTGTTTCGTTTTTCATGGCGTAAATATTGGAATGCAAAGTTGAGGTGGTTTTCAGCCCATGGCCGATTTTGGCAACCTTGTGAAACTGCATCGCCCCGAGACCAAAGCCCCATCTTTGCTCATAAATACAAGGGTTTTTCGTACATTTGATCAATACACAAAAGATGGCTTTCATTGCGTTATACGTTGAAAAAGGGGAGACCCCATACCGGAAATTCTTCCTCGATAACCTCTTTCAATTGCAGCTCGGATTTCAGAAAAAGAACTACAATCTGGTGTTCTTGCCCGCCCTCACACAACAGCAAAATCCCAATTTCACGGAAGGACTTCGCCAATACCTAGAGGTCTATTACCCCAGCTTTCAGAAGCTCAACAGCCTACAGCAGCAACAAGCGCTTTTCATCGTGGCGTCTACCTCCTCCGAACAGGAAGTCTATCAACAGCTCGATGACATGTTTGGCCTAAACCTCAAAGACGGTGCCTACCTGTTTTACCTCAAGCCGGGTTTTTTTGAGTTTGAGCGATTGCCCGATGATGTGGATCCGCAAACGGCTTTGGCCAATTACCTGTTGCCGCCCCAAGCGAACGATGCCCCAGATGTGTCGTACTCCATGCCTGGTCGAAATCGCAAATGGCAGCTCGATCCCATGCACCTGGAGGAATTCATGGAGGCCCAAGACTGGAATCCCAGAGAAGCCATCCAAAATTTCGACTTCGAAAAGCTCGTGGAAGATGGCAAGTGGGAAAAGCCCGCCGCAAATCCCAGTTCATCGCTGGCACAAGTACCAGACAATTTTCTTAAACACAAGGAGGGCGGACTGGCGGAAAAGCTCACGCAATGGGGGAAAGACAACGCCATCATCACGCCAGAACTGCAGCGATTGTTCGATACGGTGAACGCCCTAAACCTCGACGAAGGCATGCGTCAGCTCCTAGATATTTCTTTGAATCGATATGCGCAGTTGCTTGGGCAAGCGGGTGGGGGACTCAATGAGTTGCTCACGGCCGATCAGCCCATGTTGTTGATGCAGCCACTGGAGCGTGTGCATTTCAATTACGATGGCAAACTGTTTGTGGGCGATAAAAAAGTGGAGCTCAACCCCATCTGTCGGGCCCTGTATAAACTGTTCCTCAACCATCCGGAGGGGATTGAACTGCCGCGTCTATCAGACCACCGCGAAGAATTGCACGGCTATTACCTGAACATGGCCACGCATACCAACCGCGATGTGTTGGTGAAGCGGATTCACGCGCTGTGCGATCCCCGGGAAAACAGCATCAACGAGAAATTGTCTACCATCAACAAGTCGTTTGAGCGATTGCTGGGCAAGCAGGTGAGTCTGCCATACCAGGTTGTGGGTGTGCGTGGCGAAGCCAAAAAGATCAACCTCCGCCGGGAGTTTGTTGGGTGATGGGTTATTGATTAAAATTGTATATTTGTATTATAAATCATTCAATAAAGTCAAAAATACAATATAATGACTGATATATCATACAAAAATTGGCGTTCAATGAGTGACAAGGCATTAACTGAACACGTAGGTCGTTTTGTTAAAGAAAAGCGTTTGGAACAAAACAAGACTCAGCAGGCCTTGGCACATGCAGCCGGTATAAGTCGTTCTACCTTAAGTCTCTTGGAAAAGGGTGAGACAGTTACACTTCAAACCTTGATTCAGGTTTTGCGTACATTGGATCAATTGTATGTTTTGGATGTGTTCTCGGTTCAAACATTGATGAGTCCAATGCTTTTGGCAAAAATGGAATTGAAAAAACAAAAAAGAGCAAGGAGCAAGGATTCTACTAGTTCTACAAATTCAACCTGGTAACAATGAATGTTGCAATAGTGAAAATATGGGGACAGCAGGTAGGGGCTGTGGCATGGGAGGATCAAACTGGCTTAGCCTCATTTGAATATGATACCACCTTTAAAAATCTGAATTGGGAATTATCACCGCTGAAGATGCCAATAAATTCAGGAAGGGGTGTTTTTAGTTTTCCAGAGTTAAAGCAAGGTAAGAATGATTTGTACGATACGTTCAAGGGGCTGCCGGGCTTATTGGCTGATGTCCTTCCAGATCGATATGGTAATGAACTCATCAATCTTTGGTTGGCTCAGCAAGGCCGTCCTTTAAATAGCATGAATCCTGTAGAGATGTTGTGTTTCATAGGAACCCGCGGGATGGGGGCTATGGAATTTGAGCCAGCAAATTTCAACGTAAACAAAAGCTCATTTTCAATTGAAATGGATAGTTTGGTTGACATTGCAAAAAAAATGCTCTCTCAGAAAGTTTCATTTCAAACAAACTTGAAAAAATACGATGAACAGGCAATTATGCAAATTATTACAATTGGTACCTCAGCCGGTGGCGCTAGACCAAAAGCGGTGATTGCATACAATGAAAAGTCTGGTGAAGTTCGCTCTGGTCAAACGATTGCTCCGAAAGGCTTTGAACATTGGTTATTGAAACTCGATGGAGTGAGTGATGTTCAATTGGGCGCAAGTGATGGATATGGCAGGGTTGAAATGGCGTATTATAATATGGCAATTTCTTGTGGCATAGATATGATGCCGTCAATGTTGTTCGAAGAAAACGGAAGGGCCCATTTTATGACCAAACGATTTGATCGAGAGCAAGGTGATATCAAACATCACATGCAAACACTTTGTGCCATCAATCATTTTGATTACAATTCGGTTACGAGTTTTAGTTATGAGCAATTGTTTCAGACAATGCGAGAGTTGTCGTTGTCATATGCCGATGCTGAGCAAATGTTTCGGCGAATGGTGTTTAATGTGATATCAAGGAATTGTGACGACCACACAAAGAATTTTGCTTTTCGATTAAAAAAAGAAGGAAAATGGGAGCTTGCTCCCGCCTATGATTTATGCCATGCATATAGACCGAATCATCAATGGGTTAGTCAACATGCGCTCAGCATAAATGGAAAGAGAAAAGACATCAATAAGAGTGATTTGCTGGTTATCGGAAATTCAATTCATTGCAAACGGGCGGCGGAGATTGTTGATGAAATAGAATCGATTGTAATGAATTGGGATAGGTTTGCTTCGGAAGTTGGAGTTTCAAAGGAATTGATAGAGGCAATCGATGCAACTATCAAGGATTGGAATTGATTGTTGACAAACACCCAATCAGTTCCTAATCAATCCCAACTATCCTCGCCAAATTTCCTGAAAACGTTCTGCACATCCGGCGTATCGTACACAAACAGCCGGATGCGAATCTCCCCGCCGCTTTTCTGCACAATCTCCTGCGATGCGTGGATCGGAACCGCCTGCACCTGACTCGCCGCCCAACCCCGAAACCACCGATACACATACACCGGCTTCACATCCTTCCCAAACTCCCGGTACATCCCAATGCAATGCTTGTAGTGGTTCTCGAAATCCGTTTGCTTCACCACCGCCCGCCAGTCAAACACCAACGGCTGCTCAGTGATCTCGTCCAATGCAATATCCACCCGACGGTGAATCCGATCCATCGGAAAATGCTTGATGTTCTCCGCCGATACCAATTTTCCAACCTCAATCCCCACCAAATAATAGCGATCCTCAAACGTGCGCACCTGCAATGGATATACCCGACGGTAAACGATGTTTTCATCCTGCCGTTCAATCGCTCCCTCCGTGACCTTGTGGTAGTTGAACTCCACCGCCACCTGCTTGTTGATGCACCCCAACACGTCCACAATCCGCTGTATCATGCTGTCTGATAGGCTTCGGGCCGACTTACCCACACCCCAGCTCAGTTGCTTCACCTCCGCACCGTTGAGCTTGTGTACCTGTATCAAGTTGGTGAGGAGTGCCTCCACCGCCGGAAATCGCTCATAAGGCTTTAAAATCGAAAACAACAGGGGCAGGGTGCCGCGCTCGCTGTCTTTCAAACTGTGTATGCTGAAGTCGTTGTCGTTTTGCAACACGTATTTCCCCTCCACCACTTTGATCGATAGGCGATGCCCGTTCAGTCCCTCCCTGCGCAAAAAGTTGAGATCCTCCCGCAACATCCGGGTTTTGATCATCCCAAA
>JAIYBO010000075.1 GCA_027488495.1 Bacteroidota bacterium
CCAACAAAACATAGCGTGGGATGGCAAAAATCACGCATCGGGCCAAAACCAAAACAACGAACCCACAGACCTACTCCCCGAAGGCGTCTATTTCATCGTCTTCAACTACAACGATGGTCATCGCCCCAAGCTCACCAAGAACATCTATTTAAAGCGGTGATGGTAAAAAGTAACTGTACCATTCGAAAAATGTATATTCGTAATACCTACTGATCTATCTAGCTATATTCTTATCCATGCATATCCTCAACAGCTCTCGTTTCCAATTGTCGAAAACAATCTGCCTGCTCTTCGTGAGTTTGACTGCCACATTGCTGAATGCCCAATTCAATTATCGACTCAATATGGGTGCGCCCAATATATCAAACGGCAGTTCAAAAATCGAACATCCTTTTTGGGGTGGGTTTAACTCGCCACAGTTTCAACCATTCGATCTGAACGGTGATAAACAAATGGATATGATTGTTTTTGATCGATATGATTCAAAAATTTTTCCCTTTGTACGACAAAACAACGGCGATGTGTTTGAATATGCGCCGGAGTACACAGCCCGCTTGCCCAAAGGTTTGAATTATTACAAAACAGCAGATTTAAACTCAGACGGTCAACTGGATATTTTCACTCAATCGGAAAGCAATCTCCTACTCATTTACATCAATAGAACAACACCAGGGTCCAACAATTTGAAGTTCCAAGATTTGGGCCCTTCGTATTACCGCAACCAAAATCCCCCCGAAGAACCAATCCATTACAACCCACTGAGTTTGTCAAAATTTGAGCTGCCCGACATATCAGACATTGATGGTGATGGAGATTTGGACATTTTAACATATGACGAATACAATATTTCCTATCGTTTATTCAAAGATGTTCGGGTTGAAAAAGGCTGGAATAGGGACACTTTTGAGTTTCAAATCATGGACATGTGTTTTGGGTATTTCTTAGAAGGGTTCGATAACTCGATCGTTTTGGGTGAATGTCCTCCTGTCGATTTCAAACTAAAGCCACGTCATAACGGCGGGGCTTCCAGCTTGACGTTTGATGCAGATGCCGATGGTGATAAAGACCTACTGATTTCGAATATTGGCTTTGCCCGATTTAACTTTTTAACCAATGGTAAGGCCCAAAACAAATCGTACTATGACACCATGTTGAGCAACGATACCATTTTCCCTCGCAATACGGTTGAGGCAAACCAGATCATGTTTCCAGCGGCCTATTATCTGGATATTTCGGGCGATGGTGTGCAAGATTTAATCGTGGCGCCCAATGGTGTTAAAGATGTGAAAGAAACTGGTCAAATAGGATATTACAAAAACACAGGGCAGTACAACAAACCCAAATTCGAGTATGTAAAATCCAATTTCCTGGGTGAACAAACCTTGGATTTGGGCGCTCGAAGTGCCCCTGTTTTCATAGATATGGATGCCGACGGCGATCAAGATTTGCTCGTTGCATCAAACGGTGATTATTCAGTGACCAAAGGAATAACAGACCCTCTGTATTTATTCAAAAACACCGGAACCAAATTCGCGCCCATGTATGAGTTGATTGATAAGGACTACATGAAGATTTCTCAGTATCGATTCCAAAATGTGATTCCCAATGTGGGTGACGTAGATGGGGATGGTGATTTGGATCTGCTATTAGGCATATTGAATGGGAAGGTTGTTTATTTTTCAAATATTGCAGGAGCAGGCAAACCGGTTTCTTGGTCTCTTGTGGACTCTAACTATTTGGCTAAGAGCCCCACTTTGGAGGAAACCAATACATCACCTTGTGTATACGATTACAACAAAGATGGCAAAATGGACATTTTGGTGGGTCATTATAATGGTCGAATTTCTCTATTTGAATGCAAGTCCATATCACCGCCATCCTATGTGGAGGTAACAAAAAATGCTTGGGGCGCCCGCGGCAATGAATGGAGAACAAATGTCACCCCCCAAGAATGGATGTTATACGGAAATGCATCGCCCCGCATTCATGATATCAATGGTGATGGAAAAGTTGAAATGATTGTAGGCACCGCCTACGGATACAGTCGCTTGTACAACATTGATGGACATCCCTATACAGATTCGCTGTTTGCCGACACAACCTGGTTTTACGAAAAAACAGCCACCGATTCTGCGATGCCAATGATGGGTTCACTCATTGTTCCGGCATTTGCAGAACTCACCGGCGATACATTGATGGAAGCGGTTTTTGGTTTGGGTAGAGGCGGTCTCCAATGGGCGAGTTCATTGAAAAGCAAAGGACCATCGATTAACACCAAGGCGCCAAGTGGTTTAGCATTTACCGTTTTCCCCAATCCAAGTAAAATGAGTGTAACCTTTCAGCGGGGCGACAATTGCAGGGGCGATGTGGATTTGCTGGTGAGTAATTTGAAAGGCGATATCGTGTACCAAACACATTTGCAATCGAATGAACGCGGGGTTGGTATTGCCATTGAATCCTGGCCTGCAGGGGTGTATACCGCGAGGCTAATGGATGAAGCGGGTCAACAGGCGTATGTGAAACTAATCAAATTGCCTTGATTTTTTTCATTGGCTCAATAAACGTTTATTTTTTCGCTTTGGAATACCATTGATACCTTAATTGCTATTGTTTGATTTACAAGGAGTAGTCATGGGAAAATTGATAAATTCTTATCAATCCCTTTTGATAAATAAATTTATATATTCGTATTATTACAATTCAAACCATCCTTGTCATGAATAAATTTTTGAAAACAATTTTATCACTATTGGTTTTAACGACCTGTTTCAACGAGGCATTTTCTCAAAGTTACAGTGTAGGTGGTTATACAGATTTCGAAGTAACGAATAATTCAAAAATCACATTTACAATACATCGTCAAAAATGGCAATATCGAAGCTTTCAATACAGGGATACTCAAGGTTTAAAGCTGTATATCTTCATTGGAAATACCAAAAATGAGGTTTACCCCACCTATAAAAACTTTCAATACCCCCAACACAAATGCAAAACAAACAGCAGTACATATCCCTTTGGTCCACCTAACGGAAAATATCTCGAAGTAGTTTATCAATACACGCTCGACATCAGTAAAAAACCATTCGATAGTTTAATCAAAGCACAACCAATTGTAAGGATTTTCACGCAGACAGCTGATAAAACGGACATGTCCTTCACATCTAACATCATCTACGAACCTTATCACGCTTGGTCAAGTGAAATCAATACCAAAACGATGACAAAAGGCGATAAGAGCATCACATTCAATAATTTAAACCAAACTGTACTCACGCGCAATCAAGCCATATACAGCAATCCCGGCATTGTTTACAATCCAAACGATTCGGTTTTTACCGAATTGGTGCCGATGGAGACCGACATTTGGGGCACGAGTGTAATGCTGGCATCAAACTTTTCGTACAAATATCCATTCACTTGCTATTGTCCAACAGGAGGCAATGCCTGTACACCCAAACCCAACAACAAAAACAAGCCCATTGGGTTTCACTGCGACCCCATCACTGGATCCGTTACATTCTTTAGCAACTCTAAGGGCGTAATCCCTGACATTTACGAAGGCGCACCCCTTGTATTTAAAACTTCCTGGTACTCAAAAGACGCTTCCGGCAATTGGCAATTCAAAGGCAGCATCACGGTATTATCGATGAAATTCAGCTTCACCGACACCAAACAATCTTATTGGGACGTCCCCAATTTTGAAGTGCCGTCTCGGGTGGATATCTGCGAAGGGGATTCTGCAACCATCAACATCACCATGAGCGATACTGGCTACCTCGATACCATTTATGTAAAAATCGATGGTTCCCTCAACCCCAAATACTACAGCTACACGGTGGACTATTCCTTGAAGTACTTGCCAAAAATCAAATTGTTTATTAAACTCCCCTTGGGCGCAGATTTTAGCACCTATCGTACACTCAATGTCAGACTTTCAACCTCACGCTGTGATGATATCCAAGTTAGCAGCAGAGGCATTGTGGTGTACAACCAAATATCCATACAATCCAAAATCGTCATCTATCCGGGGCCCTGCAACTCTTTCAAAGCCCAAATCAAATCCAACAACAATGGCATGTTTGTTTCCAATAGTTGGTCGGTCTACAAGGACTCTTTTGGTTCAAAGCCCATCTACACCGGCAAAGGGGATGTCATCACGCTCACGGCCCTCGAAAAGGCGAAATACTACCTCGCATGCACCGTTAGTTCACCAGCGGCCTACTGCAGTCAGAGAATCTTCCGCGATTCTGTAGACCTGGTCAAACTCTGGCCCGGACTCGATTTCTCGCTCAACCGCAACACACTTTGCGTTGCAGACACAAACCAATTTTACACGCCTGTAAACCTGACGGGCTTTGCCTCGAAAACCACCCGTGAATGGCGCTTTGATACCACCAAAATC
>JAIYBO010000029.1 GCA_027488495.1 Bacteroidota bacterium
CGATATCGAACAGGCCGTAGTCGCCATAGAATTCCTTTTCTACGTGCTGGTCGGTTTCCCAAGTAAATTTGCGGTCGTAGACGCAGATGCGGGGGTACCAATGTACGCCGTTGAAGTGTTTGTAACCGTGGTGGTCGTACACTTTCATTCTTCTGCGGATGCTACCGCGATCGAAGTAGGTGGTAAAATCGATGTGAAATGCGATGGAATCGCCGGGTTTCAGTGGTTTGGGCAGTTTGATTTTGAGGAGGGTATTTTGGATTTCGAAGGGGGTGCTGATGGTCTCGTATGGGGGTTCTTCCTGGATGGGGTTTTCTTCGGGGTTGATTTGAATGCTGTGGATAACGGTACCGAGTTTTTGTGCTTCGTATTTGCCGTATTTTACTTTGGTGCGATTTTTTTTGTAGAGTTCATCGGTGAGGGAACCGGGTTGCACGGCATTTTGGTATAGGTGGAAATAGGCCTCGGTGAGGGTGTTGGGAGAGTTGTTGGTATAGACTAGGGTTTCTTGTCCGTTGATGAGTTCGTCTTGCTCGTTTAGTATGGCATTGATGGTATAATGCACATCTTGTTGCCAATACCCTTCGTAGGGTTTTTTGTATTTCCAGTAATGGGGGTTGCTGGGATTTTGGAATGCGTTGTTTGCGGTGATATTGGGCGTTGCGGGGGTTGTTTGTGCATGGGTTGCAGGGGCAAACAGGGCAAGTAGGATATAGAGGGTAAGGATGCGGAGTAATTGCATAAGACGAAGTTAGGTGATAGGAAACAAAAAGGGCGCCCATTGGGCGCCCTTTTTGTTTCCTATGCGATTGAAAAATCTATTTTGTGATGAGGTCTTAGTAGCTCAATTTGAAGTCTACGCGACGATTTTTCGCTTTACCAGCAGGGGTAGCGTTGTCGGCGATAGGCATTTCTTGACCATATCCTACGGCTGTCATGCGGGCTTCAGCTACACCACCAGCGGCTAAGTAGCGTTTAACAGCGTTTGCGCGGTCTTGGCTCAAAGTTTTGTTGGCATCGGCGGCACCGTTGTTATCGGTATGGCCTTGAATTTCTACGCTAGCACCAGGGTAAGTATTCAACAAGGTAGCCAAGTCATCCAAGCTCTTGAAAGAACTAGCGGTAATCACAGCTTTACCGTTTTCGAAGTTGATACCTTTGGCGGCCAAAGCGATTTTTTGTACTACTTCTTTTTTGATTTCAGGGCATCCTTTGCTTGCAACAGTTCCAGCTACATCAGGACATTTGTCGATGTTGTTAAACACGCCATCACCATCTGTATCGGGGCAACCCTCACCTGCGATGGCGCCAGCGATATTTGGACATTTGTCTTTACGATCTTCTACACCGTCACCATCTGTATCGGGGCAACCACCGAATGCTGGAAGACCTGCGATTGTAGGGCAACCATCTTCTTTGTCAGAAACGCCATCACCATCTGTATCAGGGCAACCATTAAATTTGGCGATACCTGCAAGGTTAGGACATGCGTCTACTTTATCTTGGATTCCATCGGCATCTGAATCAGGGCAACCGTTGAATTCTGCAGGGCCTGCAACATCAGGGCATTTGTCGTCTGCATCAAGGATGCCATCTTTATCTGTATCTGCTGGGCAACCTACGCTATCCACGTAGCGGCGGTATTTGGCTTCTGTGTTTTTACACAAATCGTACTTGTCTGGTACACCATCTTCGTCTTTGTCTTTGGGGGCTTTTGGACCAGATCCGGTACCTTCACCCACGGCAAATGTTAGAGACAATGCATGCAATGCATACATATCGTTAGTGCGCCACAATTGGTGCTTGTAGATGTTGTGAACTGGATCGGGATAAGATTGAGTAGCACCATCCCAAATGTCGCTCATGGTGTAGGTAGCTGTGAAGCTATAACGCAAACCAATTCTTTCGGTTACAAAAAAGTTGATACCGAAAGCACCTTGAACAGCACCATTCAACTCAGTGATGGCTGGTTTTTTGGTAAGGTCGGCATAAAACTCATCTTGTACGTATGGGTGAGGACCCCAAGTTACTTTACTGTGTGCGTAGAATCCACCGATGCCGGCTTGGAAGTAAGGGGCAATTTTGGCGTCTTCAGAAAGGATACTACCATTGTTTAATTTATAACGCACACCTACAGTTAAATCTGCAAGGTTTGCGCGGAACGATTGGTATTGGTATTCTGGACGGAGGTCCCAACCTTCCCATTTGCGTGCATAACCTACGTCACCTGTAGAAAAATTGGCCACCAAATCCAACGCGGGGTTAAGATAATAGCCAAAATTCAACTGAACGGCTTGGTAATCGGGTCTACGGGCGAATCCCAAAGACGACCCCAAGTCACCCATATATTCGTGAACACCACCACCGATTTCGAGGGAGTGGGATCCTGGTGATTGAGCTTGAGCGGGCACTGTGCAAAGGGTTGCGAGTGCTGCAAAAACGGTTGATTTAAAGTAGTTTTTTTGCATAGAAATTCCTTGATGATAGGGTTATAGTAGTTGACAAATATAGGAAATGGCGTCTTAAAAAAAACTTTTTTAACAAATTTTGCCCATTTTTTATTTCCATCCTATTGGGGTACTAAAAAAAATTGGGGTATTAATGTTAATTGAATACCATAATGGCGTTTCCATTGCGTTGTATTTGGTACCTAGCCAATCTGCCTCTGGCCTCACCTTCGAGTGGGAAACCGGCGTAGGTGAATTTGGATGAGCAGCAAGGTTGAAATCCGGTGCTGGTGGGGGTTCCGCAGCGAAGTTGGATGTTTACAGAATCTACCCATATTTTGGAACAAGTAGACAGGGGTTCGAAGGCGCAGCCTCTTTCGAAAGCGTACCAAGTATCGTCGTAATCGTGGATTATTACAACGCCTTTCACTCCCCCGTCGAAATAGCCATGACTTCCAGGATTGGACAGGTTCATGTAGGTGGGCAGGTTGAGGTCGATGTTTATGTTTACGGGCCCTGTGGGGATTTGTTCGGTTACGCGATTTCCATCGTTACAACTGTGAAGAAGGGGTAGCATCGCTGCGAGAAAACAAACGGCGGTGATATAGAGTTTCTTCATCTTTTAACGATGGGGTTCAATGCTTTCAATCTTCGTAAGTATAAAAACCACGTTGGGTTTTTCTTCCGTGGTGTCCGGCTTCTACTTTTTGTTGTTGTATGCGGTTGGGGCGGAATTTGGGATCGTAATGAAACTGTTGAAACATAGAGCTGGTGACGCTGAAGTTGGTATCTACGCCAATGAGGTCCATGAGTTTGAAGGGCCCCATTTTAAAGCCAGAGCTTTCTAGGAGTCGGTCAATGGTTTGTAGGGGGGCCACATTTTCTTCGAGGGCTTTGAGGCTTTCTACGTAGTAATGACGGGCCACGCGATTCACGATAAAACCGGGTGCATCGGCGGCATATACGGTGGTTTTTCCCAGAGATTGTGACCAATTGAAGGCGATTTCGGCGCTGGAGGCATCGGTGGCTACGCCTTTGATGACTTCCACGAGTTTCATGATGTGAGCGGGGTTAAAGAAGTGCACGCCCACCAATCGATTGGGGTGTTTGAGTGCCGCAGCGATTTGGGTGATGGGGATGCTGGAGGTATTGGTGGCGAAGAGTGTTTTTTCGCTATTGATGGTTTCAAGGAATTGGAACAGTTCTCGTTTGATGGGCAATTGTTCCAGAACGGCTTCGATGATGAAGTCTGCAACGAGGGTTTCTCTGTTGGGAGTGGCTGAAAGCAGCAACAGGGCAGCGTCTACTTTTTCTTGGGTGGTTTTGCCTTTGGAAAGGGCCACTTTCAATTGCGTTTGGATGTAATCCATGCCGCGTTGGAGGGCGGTTTCATTCACATCGAAAAGCACGGTGGGGTAACCGGCTTGTATGCTACACAGTGCGATACCAGATCCCATCACACCGGCGCCAATGACTGCCACTTTCATCATGATTCAAAGATATAGATAAGGAATGGGAATTGTTTACTTGCCCTTGAGCCAGCTTTGGGGGTTTTGCTTTTCTTGACCGTGCCACACTTGGAATTGCAGAACGGCTTTGCCATCTTCATCGGTCATTACTTTGCCGATGTGTTGGTTCATGCGGATGACTTGGCCTTTTTCTACCAAAACCACGGAGAGGTGAGAATATACCGTGAAGAAATCGCCATGGTTGAGGAGAACGGCTTGACCTTGGCCGGGAATATTGAGGATGGCGCTTACAGTGCCTTCAAATACAGCACTGGCGAGGGCTCCGCGTGGCGATGTGATATCAACGCCATTGTTCACGGTGGTGATTCCTTCAAGATCGGGATGTTCGTGTACGCCGAAAGATTGGGAAATAAATCCACGCTCTACGGGCCAGGGAAGATTGCCTCTGTTTTTTGAGAACGCACCGCCTATGGCTCGTGCTTGGGGCGATAGGGTATTTTCTTTTTCGCCGTTTCCGGTTTTTCCGCTTCTCGATTTGGCTGCGCTGGAGACTGCGCGGGCCTTTCTTTTTCTTTCGGCTTCTATTTCACGCGCAATCAACCGGCTGATTTCATTGTTCAGTCGGGCAATGGCTTTTTCGTTGTCGCGAATTCGGTCTCTCAACTCTTCTTCTCTTCCAGAAAGCTCTTTAACAAGGAGTTGCTTGGATTGCTTATCCACTTCGAGTTCTTTGGATTCTTTTTCGTTTTCACCCATCAATACCGATTTTTCTTGCTTCACGCTTTCGAGTTGGTTGATGGTTTTTCCTAGTGATTGGGCTTGGGCTACGATGGTTGAGATTTGGTGGCGGCGATAGCCAGAGATTTTTCGGATGTATTTCCACCGGCGCATGGCTTGTGCGATGGATTTGGAGGAGAAAACAAAGGCAATCTCACGCCCACTCTTTCGCGTTTTGTATGCCTTCACGATGGTCTTTTTGAGCTTGAGTTTTTGTGAATCGTGCTCTTTTGTGAGACTATCGAGAAATTTCTGTTTTTGCGACAATTCGTAGTTTACAGAGCGGATTTCAACACCCA
>JAIYBO010000130.1 GCA_027488495.1 Bacteroidota bacterium
CGTTTCCGCCACCACAGCCCATAAAAACAGCCACAACCGTTAGCAAACAAAGCATCAATGCAACTGAATACCCTTTTCTCGCACCAAAAACACTCAACTTATCCATTCAACAATCCCCCTGTATTTTCCAATGTAACCTTGATTTTTTTCACCTTCCTTGGGTCCGCAGATTCTACCCGAAACCGGACCGAACCCACACACACCTCGTCGCCACGCTTGGGCATCCTCCCCAATCTCTCACTCACCATACCACCCAAACTATCGCTCTCCAACTCCAAATGATCAAACATATCCATGCCCAAGCCCAATTCGCGGATAAAATCCACCAAAAGCACCTTCGCCTCAAACAAAAACATGCTATCGTTCAACTTCACAAAAGATTTTTCCTCATCATCAAACTCATCCTGCATATCCCCGAACACCTCATCCAAAATGTCTTCCATGGTGATCATCCCGCTGGTACCACCAAACTCATCCACCACAATGGCGATGTGATTGTGATTGGTCCTCATCTCTCCCAAAGTATCGTCGATGGCCTTGTTCTCCGGAATGAAATACGGCGCCTTCATGAACTGCTGCCAAGCAAAATCGGCCCCCGCATCCAAATGAGGAATCAAATTCTTAATATTCAGCACCCCCACAATCACGTCGATCGACTTATCATAAACCGGCATCCGTGAGAAACCTGCCTCACGAACAACCGCAAGCAACTTGTGAAAATCTATGCCCCGCTCCACCGCCGTCATATCAACCCGAGACCGCATGATTTGCTTCACTTGCATGTTGCTCATGTTTACGATGCCTTTCAATATCTCCTTCTCCTGTTGCGCATCCTCCTGATCCGTAGCCATGTCAATCGCCCGAGAGAGTTCCTCCGGCGTAAGCTCATTCGCCTGTGGCTTGGCCTGTCGCTCCAACAAAGCCCCAAACTTCACCAACAAATGCGTAAATGGCCACAACAACCAAGTAAATGTGCGCATGGGATACACCAAAAATTTGGCCGATGAACGATAATTCTGCGTGGCAAATACCTTGGGCATCACCTCACCGAATACCAAAATAATCACCGTAACCACAATCGCCTCCACAAAAAACTTCAACCAAGGCAATGCCTCCAAATCAAACACCTTCTCAGTGAGCAAAATGGCAATCAATACAAACGCCACGTTCACCAAAGAATTCAATAACAAAATACTCGCGAGCAAATGTTTGGGCCTATCTAGGATCGACAAGATCATTCCAGATGCAACCGATTTCTCCTCCCGCAAATCTTCAATATCACTGTCGCGATGAGAGAAAAAAGCATTTTCAGAACCCGCGCAAATGGCGGCGATGAGCAAACATACAATCAATAGAATCACATAAATCACAATTTCGGGAGCGTCTGCCGCCGAAAGTGGCTTCATGAGGGAATTCATCAAAAAAATCCCCGTGGGACCAGGATCATCCATATTCATCATGCGTTATTAAAATGGCAAGCCATCGTCTTCATGCCCCAAATCTACGGAATGTCCCGCATCCGATTCATGTTGGTCAGAAGAATGTGAATCATTTTTGCTTGCATCATCGCTTCTAGACGACAGCAAAGAACCCATCATTTGGAAATTATTCACCCTGATTTTGCGGGTCTGACGCTCCTGTCCTTCTGCATCTGTATATCTATCTGTTCGAATTTTCCCCTCCACATACAACAAACTGCCCTTCTTCAAATACTTCTCAGCCGTTTCAGCCTGCTTGTCCCACATCTCCAAATTGTGCCACTCCGTACTCTCCAACCGCTGCCCGTCTTTGGTATAGTAATCATTGGTGGCCAATGTTACGTTAGCAACCACCCTTCCATTGTCTAACCTGCGAACCACGGGATCCTTTCCCAAACGGCCCAATAAAATCACCTTGTTAATCATAATAAACTGTTTATTAATTGCTTGAATGTCTTTTTTGTTATGTGAATTTAATCATTTTTTCCATCAACCGATGTATTGGCTTCAACAAAAAATCTGCTTCGTTGAGCCTTTCCCATCCGTCGTTCAATACAAACTTATCGCTCGAAATGCATAAATACCAACACCTTGCGTAAATTGTTTGATGCGTGAGTTGATGTTTGAACGATTGCTCGCCCTTCACCACAAAATTTTCCACAATACCCAACCCCTTGGCAACGGTTTCCAAATCCCAATCCGGCCCATCCCCCTCAATCATAGGAAACTCATACAACTGCTGCCATATTCCATCGCCCTCACGCCTCACCAAAACCCGCTCACCACCCACCTCAATATCCACATAATAAAAGTACTTGTTTTTGGGTTTTTGCTTTTTCGCCACAACCGGAATTTGCTTTTGCAAATTTTGCAAACGGGCGATGCAGGCTTCGGCGAGCGGACAAACATCGCACTTCGGTTGGGTGGGTAAACACAATGTTGCACCCACTTCAATCATCGCCTGGTTAAATACATTGGGATCCGCCCCATCCATCAAATCAAAAAGCAAAGAAAAAAGCTCCTTTTGGAACCCAATTGTATGAATTGGAGCATGCAAACCGAAGAATCTCGCCCCCACCCGCTTCACATTTCCGTCTATCGCAGGCACCTTTTCGCCGAAAGCAAACGACGCAATGGCCGCCGCCGTATAATTTCCCACGCCACGCAATCGCAAAATGTCTTTGTAAGTAGACGGAAACACCCCGCCAAACTCTGTCATCACCTGCTTGGCCGCATAGTGCAAATTCCTGGCCCGGGAATAATACCCCAACCCCTGCCACAACTTCAAAACATCGCCCTCCTCCGCATTCGCAAGCGATTGAATGTTAGGCAACTCCATCACAAACCGATTGTAATACCCTACACCCTGTACCACCCGCGTTTGCTGCAAAATGATCTCCGAAATCCAGATGCAATACGCATCCGTTGTCTGTCGCCACGGTAGGTCCCTTGACTCAAGATTATACCATCTTGACAAAGTTTGGATAACTCTTTGCATAAACATTGGCAAAAGAACGGCTTTTGTAGTTTTTTTGCACCTCAATTATTATGACAAAGTCAGAAATCGTAAACGAAATTGCAGTGCGCACTGGTTTAGAGAAGACCGCGATTGCCGACACAATCGACAACTTCTTCGTTGTTGTTAAAAATTCTATGGTGGGTGGTAGCAATATCTACCTCCGTGGATTTGGTACATTTGAGTTGAAAAAACGCAAGACCAAAGTAGCTCGTAACATCAAGCGCAATACCAGCTTGGTAGTTCCTGCTCACTACGTAGCCCGTTTCAAACCAGCCAAAGAATTCGCTACCTTGGTAAAAGATAGCAAAACCTTGGCCGATAAGCTCTAATTAACTTTACCTACCTTTGTCGCGTGGGAAACACTAACCTTCGCGTTTGGTTCATCGCCGCAGTTTTAGGGCTGCTCGGTATCGTATTGATTGTCAATCGGTGGAAAACTGCCGAATTCACACCCAGCAAATCAGAAGCATCCAAGCCTTCCATGGCCGATATGCAAACGGGCGGACTTCCCCAACAGGAAATTACCCGCATCGAATTCCTGAACGCTGTTTTCGAAAAAACGAAACCCAGCCCCATCGTGGCGAGAGTCCTTACTGCCAAAGCAGGCACCTATCCAAAAGATTCGGTGCTTTTGGCGTTGAAATGGGCCGAAGAAACCGAAAACGCCCCGCTCATCGCCCTGCTGCAAACCGATCTCGCCGAACAATTTAGTCCGGCCGATGACAAAACCGAAGTGGCCAGAAACCTCATCTTCGCCGGTGCAAGCAACATCGAGTCGCCCACAACCGCAGCCTACCTGTTTCAGTTGGGGAAGAAATACATCGACAAAGGATTGGAAAAGAACCCCAAAAACGTGGACCTCATGAACGCCTTGATCGTTTATCAAAGCGAATATTTGAATGCCCCCATGCAGTTCTTGGGTACGCTAAAATCCGCACTATCAGCCGATAGCAGCAACCTTGAAACCCACTTCATTCACCTAAATCTGTTAAAAAAGTCGCAACAGTGGCCAAAAGCGCTGAAAAAATGCGAAAAATTAATATCTTTGCAACCCCAAAATCCTCGATGGTTGTTCGAAATGAGCGAAGTCTTTGGATTCATGGGAGATTCTGTCAATGCAAAGGTTTACCTCAATTTGGCAGTCAAAACACAGAAATCAGTTCAATAAATTAAATATATAAAATATGCCAAGCGGTAAAAAAAGAAAACGTCATAAGATTGCCACGCACAAGCGTAAAAAACGTCTGCGCAAAAATCGTCACAAGAAAAAATAAGTTGGTTCTACCACAATAACTAGGCATTTTGTCCAACGAATTAATCATACAAAAAGGTTCGTCTGGGGTAGAAATTGCACTGCTATCGAACCGTAAACTCATAGAATTTCACCGCGAAACCGCCTCCGATGGCTTTCAAGTTGGTGACTTCTACTTAGGCAAAGTCAAGAAAATTTCGCCATCACTCAATGCCGCCTTCATTCATGTAGGTGGTGAGAAAGATGGTTTTTTGACGTATTTCGATCTCGGCCCAAATCTCAAATCCCTGCGCAAAGTGGTCAAATCGGCCATTGCCGGTCAACCGCGCGCCGGTGATCTTGATGAATTTACCATCGAAGAACCCATCGTCAAAACAGGAAAAATCGGCCAAGTACTTAAGTCCGGCGAACCCCTCCTGATCCAAGTGATCAAAGAGCCCATCGCCAACAAAGGACCAAAAGTTACCTGCGATATCTCCATCCCCGGAAGATACTTCATCCTCGTCCCCTTCTCAAATCACATCTCCATCAGTCGGAAAATTGGTAACCCCAAAGAAAAAGCCCGACTCAAAGACCTCGCCAACAGCATCCGCCCACACAATTTCGGTGTGATCGTGAGAACCGTGAGCGAAGGCGTCGCCATCGAAGAACTCGATAAAGACATGAGGGATCTGATCAAAAAATGGAACGACCTCATCCGCGGACTGAAAAATGCCACCACCGCCACCAAAGTACTCGGCGAAGGCAACCGATTGCAAACATTGCTGCGCGACATCCTCAATGATTCCTTCACCCAAATCGTTACCAACGACCCTGCCATCCACGCAGCCGTCAAAGAAACCCTGGGTAAATACAATACCGATGCCGACAAAATATTGAAATTGCACAGCGGCAAAAACCTGCCGTTCGATCAATACAACGTCAACAGACAAATTCAATCTAGCTTCGGTAGAAACGTCCCCTTCAGCGGCGGCGCCTACCTGGTCATCGACCACACCGAAGCACTGCACGTCATCGATGTCAACTCAGGCAGCACCTCCTTCGACCAACAAAATCGAGAAGAGAACGTGCTCAAAGTGAACCTCGAAGCCGTGGATGAACTCGCCCGCCAAGTAAGATTGCGCGACATGGGAGGCATCATTGTCATTGATTTTATCGACATGCGCGATCCCAAAAAGAAGAACGAACTGTTCACCGCTTTGAAGGCCGCCATGAAAACCGATCGCGCCCGCCACACCATCCTGCCCATGAGCAAGTTTGGTTTGGTGCAAATTACCCGCGAACGCGTTCGCCCCGCAACAGAAATCGCCACCCAAGAAGTGTGCATCAGTTGCAACGGCACCGGCAAAATGGACTCCAGCGTGCAACTCCTGGATCGCATCGAAAACGAAATCAATTACCTGTGGGAAAACATGAACCAAAAACATGTCACCCTGAGGGCCAACCCGCTGATTACCAACTTCTTCAAACAAGGCATCCCCTCGCTCAGAATGAAATGGTGGCTCAAACACAAACACTGGCTCAAACTTCAAGCCGATCCGTCTTTGTCGCTGACCTCCTACCAACTTGAGAACGACCTCAAACAGGTGGTAAATCAAGAGGCGTAACACCCCACTTGCGATTTTCCGTAATAAACAATCTCCTCACTTGCGATTTTCCGTAATGCCCATTCGATGGCTTGATTTACATTCGGGCCATGAAAAAATCCATTACCCTTTTTCTGAGTTTACTCACCTTCGTTTTGGCCATCGCGCAGAACCAAACCGTGAGAGGCGTGCTGCGCGACAAAGAATCGCAGAGCGTGATTGCCGGTGCCAAAGTCTATTTCGAAGGCCCCATCACCAACCCACCCTCCACATTTGAAGCCACCACCACCCCAAAAGGTGAATTCGTGTTTACCGATGTACCCGTAGGCCGATACGCCCTCGCCGTAGAAGCCAAAGATTATCAAGTATTTAGCACAAACAACATCGTTGTTACCTCAGGAAAAGAAGTCATCCTCAGCTACGAACTCGAACAAATCATCGAGCGCGTGGGCGAAGTCACCATCAAAGGAAAAGCCAAAGGCGATAAACCCAACAACGACGCAGCCCTCATTTCGGCGCGATTGTTCACCGTAGACGAAACCGATCGATTTGCCGGTAGCCGGGGCGACCCAGCACGTATGGCATCCAACTTCGCCGGTGTGCAAGGTGCCGATGATTCTCGCAACGACATCGTGGTCCGCGGTAACTCACCCCAAGGCATCCTCTGGCGCATGGAAGGCATAGACATTCCAAACCCCAACCACTTCGCCATCCCAGGAACCACCGGGGGATCCGTTTCCATCATCAACAACAAAATTTTGGGCAACTCCGACTTCTTCACCGGCGCATTCCCCGCAGAATACGGCAACGCCAACGCAGGGGCTTTCGACCTAAAACTTCGCAACGGCAACAACCAAAAAAGAGAGTTTAGCTCCCAATTGGGCTTGCTGGGCTGGGACGCACTCGCAGAAGGCAACCTCGGCAAAAAAGGCGGCGCAAGCTACCTCATCACCTACCGCTATAGCACCTTGGCGATGTTCAGCAAACTCAATATCCCATTGGGCACAGACGCCGTTCCAAACTACCAAGATTACTCCTTCAAATTCAACTTCCCCCTCAAAAACAACAAAGGCAATTTGAGTTTCTTCGGCATCGGCGGATGGAGCAACATCGACATCAACATCAGCAAAGACACCCTCAGCAGTGCCGAGTTGTATGGCGATAACGACCGCGACCAATTGTTCGCATCCAAAATGCACATCTGGGGAAGCAGTTTCCAATACAACATCAACAAAAGCAGCTATTTCAAGGCCACAGTGGCTGCCAGCTCTCAAAACGTAACCGCCGAACACCAACTGGTTTTCCGCAAAGTGATTGGCACCGAAATCATCAAAGGAGATACATTCCAGAAGTATCGGAACGATTCCATTCGACGGAACCTCAGCTACGAGTTCGACACAAAAACCATCGCCATGCATGCCTTCTACAACAAGAAGTTCTCAGCCAAAAGCTCCATGCGCGCCGGTATTCAGCTCACCCAATACAACTACTCCTTCGAAGACAGCTCTTTGAACTTCAACCCCACCAGCCCCCTCTATTGGAAGTTTTCTGTTCGATGGAATTCGAATGGTACCGCCCTCATGGCCATCCCATACGTGCAGTGGAAATACAAGTTCTCACCGGCATTCACCATCAGTACCGGGGTGCAAATGCAGAGCTATACCGTAAACTACGACCCCACAAAAACACCCATCGCTTTGGGCAGCGCAAACACCACCAAAATCAGCAACACCCACAACAGCGGTCCATTGTTGAGATTCGGTGCCCGCTACCAACTCACCAAACGCGATGCCCTCAACTTGGGATTGGGCATGCACTCACAGAACCAAAGTGCCTACGTGTACTACTACCAAAAACCCGGCAACAGCACCCCACACAACTTGGGCATGGACCTTTCAAAAAGCAATCACGCCGTGTTGGGCTGGGATCACCAAATGGGCAAAGCAAGCCGCATCAAAGTGGAAACCTACTACCAAGCGCTCAACAACCTACCCGTGGAAATGCGCATGGCGAGCAATGGCTACAAAGGATCTTCCTTCAGCTTGGCCAACACCGGCAGCGGATTCTCTCGCTTCTTCCCCGATAGCCTTGAAAATACTGGCGTGGGCAGAAACTATGGCGTTGAATTCACCGTAGAAAAGTTCTTCAGCAAAGGCTTCTACTATTTGGCTTCGTTGAGCATTTTCAATGCAGAATATCAGGGATCCGACAACATCTGGCGCAGCAGCGATTTCAACACCGATTACGCAGCCAATGGTTTGATAGCCAGAGAGTTCGTGTTCAAAAACAAGAATTCCTTGAACATCGGTGGTAAAGTCACTTTCGCCGGCGCACGCAGATTCTCTCCAATGGATACCCTCAACACCATCTACGAAAGAGAATACGTTGAAAAAAGCGATTTGAAAAATACACAGCGATTTGGTTCTCCTTACCGTCGTTTCGATATCCGCATCGCCTACCGCATCAATGCGAAAAAGGCCTCCCACGAAATTGCATTTGATTTGGTGAATGTCACCAACCGCAAAAACGTGCTCAAATACAGCTACATCGATTCTGCACCGTACTCAAGAGAAACTTACCAATTGGGCTTCTTGCCGCTGTTCTACTACAAATTGGATTTCAGTTTGTAATTGCCACCAACATCCTAAATCAATACAACGCCGCAAGGCAAATCGAGTTGAAATACTCATACAAATGGGCCCCGTCACCGATGGGGCCCATTTGTTATGTCCACTCCGCAACACATGTGAATAACGGTGAGCCCCGTTCAAAACCTGGCTAACTATCTTCGCCCATTATGAGATTTGCATGGAGTTTCCTCGCCCTGGCCATCGCCCTGTCTTCTTGCGTTACCAAAAAACAATACCAAGCCCTAGAAGCTTCGAAGGCCGACATTGAAACCACACTCAAAAAGAAAAACGACGACTGCCTGGAGAAAAATGCCTCTCTCGTAGCCAGCATCGCCCAGCTTGAAGCAGAAAAAGGCGACAAAGAAAAAACCATCTCCGCCCTCAAAGACACCATCGAAACCTGTCAACTCCAACTCGATGAAAACCTTCAGTACATCAGAAACCTCGGCACTTCCCTCGATGCACAACGCCAAAACTTGGCCCAAGAAATCAACGAGAAAAACAAAACCCTCGCCGCAAAAGAGCTAGAACTCAATACCGCCTTGGCAAAAGCCGAAGCCGAACGCGCCCGCCTAGAGCAACTTCGCAAAGAACTTGAAAAAACTTCGCAGCGTGTGAAAGACCTCGAAGCCGAATTGTCCAAAAAAGAACGCGCCGTTCGTGAACTCAAAGAAGCCATCGCCAAAGCATTGGCAGGTTTCGAAAAACTCGATATCAAAGTGGAATACCGCAACGGAAAAGTGTACGTAATTCTGCCCGAGAAATTGTTGTTCGCCTCTGGCTCCATCGATGTTGACCCCAAAGGCCGCGAAGCACTCATCGAAATTGGCAAAGCACTCAACAAACAACCCGATGTGCAAATGGCAATTGAAGGTCATACCGACAACATCCCCATGAAAGGCGCCATCAAAGACAACTGGGATTTGAGCGTTTTGCGCGCCACCAGCATCGCCCGAATTCTCATTGCCGATGCCAACATGAACCCCAAGCGCATCCAAGCCGTGGGTAGAGGAGATACCCAACCCGTTGCCGGAAACGACACCCCTGAAGGACGTGCGAAGAACCGCAGAACCGAGATTGTGCTTACCCCTCAGCTCGATAAAATCCTGGAAATTCTCAACAATTAATTGGGATGATCCTGATTGCCGCCATCGAAAACCACAAAAACCCGGAGATTGATGCGCTTTGTAACGATTATGTGAAGCGATGCAGCCCCATGCACGCCGTAAAACTCGAACTGCTTCCCGCCGCCAGAACCCCCGATCCCGAAACCCAAAAGGCCAAGGAGTCCGACACCCTGCTAAAAATAATGAAGCCGGGCGATACCCTGATTCTTTGCGATGAACGAGGCAAAACCTTCAGCAGCAGGGCCTTCGCCACCCACCTCGAAAAAACCCTCGCCCAGTCACGCGGCAAAATCATCATCGCCATTGGCGGTGCCTACGGTTTCACCGATGAACTGAGAAATCAATACCCCAGCATCCGCCTATCGGATTTCGTCTTCCCTCACCACTTGGCACGATTGGTCCTCACCGAGCAAATCTACCGAGCCCTCAACATCCTCAAAGGAACGGGGTACCACCACGATTGAGATTCCCCTTGGCCAAAAACCCGTCCACTGAACCAGTTCCCAACCGATTTCACCCCAATTTCGCTCCCAATTTCGTATTTTTGTAAAATCCCATGAACCTAGAACAGGCGCTATCTGATCACATTGCCTCCGCCATCGAAACCCTCTATGGCAGCAACACACAGCCCGTGAAACTCGAGCGAACCAACCCCGATTTTGCTGGGGATTACACTTTTGTGGTTTTTCCGCTGTTGCGCCTGTCCAAATCCACCCCCGAAGCCACCGCCAATGCCATTGGTGAGTCGCTCAAAGAAAACGCCCCCATCGTGAGCGATTTCAACGTGGTAAAAGGGTTCTTGAACATCGTTCTCAACACACAGATTTATGCCGATTTCCTTAAGGACAATTGGAACAATGCCTCGTTCGGACAAACATCGATAGGTAAAGGCAAAAAGGTGATGGTGGAATACTCATCGCCCAATACCAACAAACCCCTACACTTGGGCCACGTGCGCAACAACCTATTGGGCGTGTCCGTGGCAAACCTTTATAAAACAGCGGGTTACGATGTAGTGATGGCCAACTTGGTGAACGACAGGGGCATACACATTTGCAAGTCGATGATTGCCTGGCAGAAGTTTGGCAACGGCGAAACCCCAGAATCTACCGGGATGAAAGGCGACCACTTGGTGGGCAAATACTATGTAATTTTCGAGAACGCCCTTCGCGAAGAAACACTGCCTACCATTGAATCGGCGCTCACCGGCAACTGGACACCGGAAGGCGATATCGCTCAAACCAAATATGCCGCGATTTACGGTCAGCTCCAACAAGCCACCGAAGAAAAGCAAATTTCAAAACTCAAAGACGATATCAAGGAATTGGTGCGAAATCAATCCCCTTTGATGCGTGAAACCCAGCAAATGCTGCGCGATTGGGAAGCCGGCCTACCCGAAGTCATCAGCCTTTGGCAAACGATGAACGCTTGGGTTTACAGCGGATTCGAAAAAACCTACGCGCGATTGGGTGTATCTTTTGACCAATATTATTACGAATCCAACACCTACAAGTTGGGCAAAGACGTGGTGGACGAAGGCCTGCAGAGTGGCGTTTTCTATCGCAAAGCCGACGGCAGTGTTTGGATCGATTTGCGCGAAGACGGGCTCGACGAAAAGCTTGTTTTGCGAGGCGATGGCACCAGCGTTTATATCACCCAGGACATTGGAACGGCGGATCTAAAATTCCAGCAACACCAAGTAGACCAAAGCATCTATGTGGTTGGCAATGAGCAAGACTACCATTTCAAGGTATTGTTCTTGATCATGAAAAAACTGGGCCGACCTTTCGCGAATGGGATGCACCACTTGAGCTACGGCATGGTGGATTTACCCAGCGGAAAGATGAAAAGTCGCGAGGGCACCGTTGTAGATGCCGACGATTTGGTGCAGGAAATGGTGGACGAGGCCAAGGCCAAAACCATCGAGTTGGGTAAAACGGAAGGCCTTTCAGAATCCGAACTGAATCATTTGTACGAATCCTTGGGTTTATCGGCTTTGAAGTTCTTTATCCTCAAAGTAGATCCCCGCAAGCGGATGTTGTTCAATCCCCAAGAGAGCATTGATTTTCAGGGCGATACAGGTCCTTTCATCCAATATACTTACGCCAGGATTCAGAGTATTTTGCGTTCAGCCGGCGAAGGGGATTGGCAGACTTCGGAAATCAACTCCGCGCTTTTGCCAATGGAAATTGAAACCATCCAAACTTTGTATCGCTACCCAGAAGAGGTGAACAAAGCTTGCAATGAATCGTCACCAGCAGTGATTTGTCAGTACGCCATTGATCTCGCCCGCACATTCAACCGTTTTTACAATGAATGTCACATCATGCGCGAAACCGACCCCATAGTAAAAAACACCCGCCTCAAACTGGCTTACCACACGGCCCACACCCTCAAGCATGCCTTGGGTTTATTGGGCATCGAGGTTGTTGAGCGGATGTGATTTCAGATCAAGTCTGATTAAATCAAATTCACTTCTTGCAACTCTTTTCCCAAAGAATGAATCCCTTCTTGAATCTTAGCCAATTGCTTCGCACTGGGAATTTTTGTTCCTTGAATGTACTGCGACAACAAAGTTGCATGCATCCCAATTTTTTCGGATAAACCCTACAATATTGGAATCTGATTCCAATATTGTATACTTTTGTGGTATGATTCGGAGAGACGCAACCCCTAAAATTCTATCTCTAGCCAGCCAATTTAAAGCCGTAGCCATTGTTGGACCTCGACAATCGGGAAAAACAACACTGTCGAGATTTGCATTCCCTACCAAAGTATACGTAAACTTTGAAAACCCAGACACTCGATTGTTTGCAACAGAAGACCCAAGAGGGTTTTTGTCAAATTACCCAGATGGCGCAATATTCGATGAGGCACAACGCGTACCCCATCTATTTTCCTATCTCCAACAGATCTTAGACGAATCAAATACAAATGGCCTGTTCATCATCACAGGGTCAAACAATTTTCTGCTACAAGAGAGTATCTCACAATCATTGGCAGGAAGGGTCGCCTACATAAATTTACTGCCCCTGTCGATGGGTGAGATTGCCAACAAAAACTTAAGTTGCAATGAACTCATTTTCAAAGGATCGTACCCCTCACTCTACAAAGACGAAATCGATGTAAACAATTGGTATTCGAACTATATCAAAACATATATCGAAAGAGATGTACGATTAATAAAAAACATCACCAATTTATACACCTTTGAGCGCTTCATACGACTTTGTGCCGCACGTATAGGCCAACTATTAAATGTAAATAGCCTCGCCATCGAGGTGGGCGTAGACTCCAAAACGATCAATTCTTGGATTGGCATATTAGAAAGCACCTTCGTTGCCTTCAGGCTTCAACCCTACCACAAAAATTATAACAAACGCATCGTAAAAATGCCCAAGCTATATTTTTATGATACCGGCTTGGCCTCAACATTACTGGGAATCGAGAATAGTATTCAACTCGATATAAATTCTTACAAAGGGCCGTTGTTTGAGAATTTAATCGTTGTAGACTTTATCAAAAATCGCTTTAATCAAGCAAAATCGAACAATCTTTATTTCTGGAGAGATAGCATGGGCAATGAATTGGATATCCTCATCGAAGTTGGAAATTCATTAATACCCATCGAAATCAAATCGGGCCAAACCATTACCAATGAATATTTCAAAGGGCTAAAATACTGGCAAAAAATCAGTGGGGAAGACACGCAAGGATATGTTGTTTATGCCGGACAAAATATTGAGAAGAGAAGTAACAACGTCACCGTACTACCATTCAATGAAATAAGCAGCATCGATGTCTAACATCTTCGTTGTCCACAGAATCCTCAAACCTCCCGATCGGGATTCTCTTTCAGAAACTGCGCCCAGCCGCCGGCCTTGTTCTTGCCACCCGCAGTGCCACCCTTAGTACTGCCAAACGCGCGCGGGGCAAACTGGTAGAAATGACAAACCGCCGCCGCCAACCCGTCCGTAGCATCCATCGTCTCCGGTTTTTCCTCAAACTGGAATTCGGCATGCAACATCGCAAATACCTGCTCCTTGCTCGCATTCCCACTCCCCGCAATCGATTGTTTGATCTTCCGAGGTACATACTCAAAAACCGGCAAACCCTTCCCAATCGCCGCCGCGATCGCAACCCCTTGGGCCCGACCCAATTTCAACATCGACTGAACGTTCTTTCCAAAAAAGGGCGCCTCCACCGCTACTTCCGTCACTTCAAACCCCTCAATCAACGCCGTCACCCGCTCATAAATGTGATGCAACTTCTCCCCCGCATCGCCCACTTTCGCCAATCGAACCACCCCCAAACCCAACAAACGCGGCTTCTTTCCATCAATCTGAATCATCCCGTACCCCAGCAAATTTGTGCCAGGATCAATGCCCAATATTACCCGCGGTTTCTCCACCTTACAAAGATGCCGATTTCCGAAAAAATCCGGGGAAAATTTCCGAAATTTGTAGAAATTCATTTACAAAACCTATTCATGGCTTTCGATTTAGACCTCATCCAATCCGTTTACCAAAGAATGCCCCAACGCGTGGCCGCCGCCCGTGAACTCTTGGGAAGACCCCTCACACTCACCGAGAAAATCCTTTTCTCTCACCTGTGGGATAATGCCGCGCCGCAATCCTTCGGACGTGGTAGCGATTACGTAGATTTCGCCCCAGACCGTGTAGCCATGCAAGACGCAACCGCCCAAATGGCATTGTTGCAGTTTATGCAAGCTGGTCGACCCAAAGTAGCTGTACCATCAACCGTACACTGCGATCACCTCATCACCGCCAAAACAGGTGCCGGTGAAGACCTTACCAAAGCAACCACAGAAAGCGCCGAAGTTTATGATTTCCTCGCCTCTGTTTCCAATAAATATGGCATCGGTTTCTGGAAGCCCGGAGCCGGTATCATCCACCAAGTTGTACTCGAAAACTACGCCTTCCCCGGCGGAATGATGATCGGTACCGATTCTCACACCGTGAACGCGGGTGGTTTGGGTATGATCGCCATCGGTGTGGGTGGCGCAGACGCTTGCGATGTGATGGCAGGCCTCCCATGGGAACTCAAATGGCCAAAGTTGATCGGTATCAAACTTACCGGTAAACTCAGCGGTTGGGCAGCCCCCAAAGACGTTATCCTGAAAGTGGCTGGCATCCTTACCGTAAAAGGTGGAACCGGTGCAATCGTGGAATACTTCGGTGAAGGCGCCAACGCCATGAGCTGTACCGGAAAAGGTACCATCTGTAACATGGGTGCCGAAATTGGTGCAACCACCTCAACCTTCGGATACGACGATTCAATGGAGCGTTACCTCCGTGCCACCGGCCGTGAAGCCATCGCCGACGCTGCCAACGGCGTTCGTGAGCACCTCAATGCTGACCCTGAAGTTTATGCCAACCCAACCGCCTACTTCGACGAAGTAATCGAAATCAACCTGTCTGAATTGGAGCCCCATTTGAACGGCCCATTCACACCAGATTTGGCTACCCCCATCTCTAAAATGAAAGAAGTTGCCGCCGCCAACGGTTGGCCCACAAAAGTTGAAGTGGGTTTGATCGGTAGCTGTACCAACTCCTCTTACGAAGACATCTCTCGTGCCGTGTCCTTGGCCAAACAGGTTTCTGAAAAGAACCTCAAAACCAAAGCCGAATATATGATCACCCCAGGTTCTGAACAAGTGAGATACACCATCGAGCGCGATGGCTTCCTCGAAGTGTTCGACCAAATCGGTGCCAAAGTGTTTGCAAACGCTTGCGGACCTTGTATCGGTATGTGGGATCGTATGGGCGCTGAAAAGCAAGAGAAAAACACCATCGTGCACTCCTTCAACCGCAACTTTGCGAAGCGCGCCGATGGAAACCCAAATACATACGCGTTTGTAGGTAGCCCCGAACTCGTGACCGCCTTGGCGATTGCGGGCGATTTAACCTTCAACCCCCTCACCGATACACTCATCAACGAAAATGGCGATGCAGTGATGTTGGATGCCCCAACAGGCGACGAATTGCCAACCCGCGGATTCGCAGTAGAAGATGCAGGATACCAAGCACCAGCCGCCGATGGCAGCAGCGTGGAAGTGAAAGTAGCGCCAAACAGCAGCCGCTTGCAACTCCTCGATCCTTTCGCAGCTTGGGAAGGCACCGACCTCAACAACCTTAAACTATTGATCAAAGCCAAAGGAAAATGTACCACCGACCACATCTCTATGGCCGGTCCTTGGTTGAAATTCCGCGGTCACCTCGATAACATTTCCAACAACTTGCTCATCGGCGCCATCAACTACTTCAATGAAAAACCCAATGAAGTGAAAAACCAGTTGAACGGCGAATACGATACAGTACCAGGCACCCAACGCGCTTACAAAGCCGCTGGCATCGGTTCTATCGTTGTGGGCGATGAAAACTACGGTGAAGGTTCTAGCCGTGAACACGCTGCCATGGAACCCCGTCATTTGGGCGTTCGTGCCGTGTTGGTGAAGAGCTTCGCGCGTATCCACGAAACCAACTTGAAAAAGCAAGGGATGTTGGCATTGACGTTTGCCGATAAAGCCGATTACGACAAAATCCAAGAAGCCGATACCATCAGCATCCTCGGATTAACCGAATTCGCGCCAAACAAGCCTTTGCAAATGGTCTTGAACCACGCCGATGGCAGCAGCGACACCATCACTGTGAACCATAGCTACAACGAACAGCAAATCGATTGGTTTGTTGCCGGTGGCGCATTGAACATCATTCGCAGAAGCGTGGCTTAATCGCCACCCCAATCCATTCTATCATGAAAGGCGGAAAGTCGTATTTTTATACAGCACTTTCCGCCTTTCTTATTTTAAGGGCATTCGCCTTCAGCTATTTCTCCGGAAACTACACCGATTCCGACCAATGTGTGATGTGGCAGATGGCCCATGATTTTGCCCATTTCCAATTCCATACCCCCTTCTTTTACGGACAACTCTATTCCTCCGGCCTCGAAGCATGGCTTGCCGCACCCTTCATTTGGTTGGGCCTCCCCGTCTATCGAGCGGTTCCGCTGGTCACAGCCCTCATGTCTACCCTCCCTTGGATTTGGATGGCACAGCTTTCCATCAAAAAACACGCGCACCACAAAAACGCCACAGCATTGCTGTTGCTCAGCCTCCTTTTTCCCGTGAGTTGGCTGCAAACCACCTACATTTCTCGCGGGTTCATGCAATCCATTTTCCTCATCTCCTTGGCCACCCGATTCCTAAAAAAGAATCCCATCAGCGCATCCTTCGGATTGGTCTTGGTGTCTTGGGGATTGCTGCAAAACACGAACGGACTTTTGCTTTTACCCGCTGTGATGCCCCATTGGATCAACCAAATGCCAACCAGAAATCGCACCCGCATTCAATGGATCCTCCCCGGCGTATTGACCTCCGCGGCCTTGGTTTTTTTGTATCGCTCCATCGCGCAAACCAACCCAGATTGGATGATTCACAGCACCATTCAATTGTCTTTTTCTTGGACCGATTTTGGGGCCAACATCATTCGATTCAACACCCTCTTACAGCACAGCTATCCCAGCCTACCGCTGCTAGGCGCATTATTCATGGGCGGGATCACTTGGATCTTCTTTCAACCCAAAACCATACAGGAAAGACTCGCATTTTGGGGCACCCTAATCCTTCCTTTGGTGGTATTTGGCCTATCCAAAATTTCCGATGGCACTGAAAATATTTACTTTGGCTACGGTCGATTTTTCTTGGCGATACCCTTTGCCTGGGGATTTTTATGGTCGAACAGCAACCTGCAGATTCCAAGTTCAACACA
>JAIYBO010000099.1 GCA_027488495.1 Bacteroidota bacterium
AACAGCCACGGAATGGCGGTAAATGCTTTGATCGACGACAACAATACCGAATGCGAAGAGCAGGCGATCACACCAGACGAAGCCCTACTGTGGGAAAACATCAAAAGCATCAAAGGGATGGGCAATGCTATCCCTAGCAGAAACATCGCTTTCGTGGGTGTAAGAGACTTCGAACCTGCCGAGGCCGCATTGGTAGAAAAGCACAACATCTGCAGCATACATCCGGAGGAAATCAATAATAAAGGCATCGAACATTGTATCGCTCAAGTACTGTCACATTTGCAACATTGCAAATACATCTATGTGAGTTTCGATGTAGACAGCATGGACCCTAGCATCTCCATGGCCACAGGAACGCCTGTTGAGGGTGGTTTAACGGTAGCCCAAGCCAAGCAGTTGATCCAAGTTTTCGCATCAGATGGTAGAACCCAGTGCATTGAAATCACAGAATTCAACCCCTCATTACCCCAACCCAAGGAGATGATGACTGCGATTGAAGAAATACTATCGGTTAGCGGATTGTTCGAGTAGCCAAGCGGTGGTATCCACGCCATCGGCATAGTCCCCAAGGGCGGTAGATTGAGACGATCCAAAAGGCAAGCCGTTCAGGGCTTCTATACCTGTAACAACACACTGCAAATCATTTTCCCACTGGGCGATGCGATTTTGTGCTTCTTCCAAATTGTGATAAAAAGAATAGTTCAACATCCCAACAGGCGCATACAATTCGCTTTTCTCTTTGGCGATCACGTAACCCGTATCAATGTGAGGATCGAGATTCATGAGCAACAAAGCCCGGTGATACTGATAGTTGTTTGCGTATTTGTTGTGGTGCTGGATGTGATCGTAATGTTGATCCCAGCATTGTAACATGGGGGTAAAATCATATCCGGCGGGAACCAATAAATGGGTCACATTCCTACAACCAAGTCCGAAATAATCAAACACATCCCTACCCAATGCAATCCAATCTTCGGTGGTTTCTTCCCCGCTCAACACCGCCAAACTGTTTCGGTTGTTTCTGATCACATGGGGGATTTTTTGAAAAAATGCCGAAAAATACCTGGCCGAATTGTTGCTCCCTGTGGCAATCGCCACATCCAACTGCTTCAATTGATCCATGAATTCTACTTGTTCTGTCCAAATCGCATCCAAAGCCCCAGCACGGCGCAGCAAATATTTGGGTAAAACCGCATCATCCGAAGACATTTTAGCCAAAACTTTGTAGCCCGATAGCACACCAACAACGATATCGTGGAGTCCAACTAAAGGGATATTCCCTGCCATGATGATACCCAAACGCTGATTGTGACTTTTTTCAGGCCATTGGTAATGAGACAGCCAAGCTGAACTCGCCTCATCGGCCAAACTCGCTCTCCATTGATTCAAACTCTGGGTGACTTGTGCTTCTTCAAACCAACGATTTTGATGGTAAGCCTGTACCATCATTTGCTGCCACTCTGCATCCGATTCAAAATCAACCAATGCTCCATGCAAAGCATTCAAAGCGTTTTTTTGCCATTTCATTTCGATACAAATTTACGTCTGTTCGACCGATGCCGCATGGCGAACTCAAGTCTTTGTTATCTTTGTTGTGATAAAAATGAAAAATCGATTTCTTCTCATACTGGCTTTGATGATTAGCGGAATGGCATTTTCGCAAAAAAACGACGATCGGTTAACGCCTTGGTTTTTCGGTGTGAACGGCGGAGTGAACTTTTCAAAGACCTATAACAACGATACATTCGCACAAAATTTTACAGGCCGAAACAAAACTGGATTCAATTTGAGCGGCCTCATTTCCTATGATTTCAGCGATTATGTGAGCATAAATAGCGGAGTTGGAATTATTTCGAAAGGTTACAGAATTCACAACGACACCCTGTCTACCAATTTCAAAATTTCACGAAGCATTCCGGCCATCAACATTCCGCTGGGATTGACTTTCAGGCAGCAATTCAACAAATCTCGATTCATCACTGAACGGGTGGGCTTGGTGCTCAACTACAGCTTTCCAAGTGATTCTGATACACTCTACAACGGAAGCAATCGAAAATTTCGTATTGTGGAAACCAATGTCACTCCGTTGTATCCACTATTCTACTTGGGCATTGGATTGGGAGGCAGCACCAGCAAAGGAGATCGTTACGAATTTGGACTGTCGTATCAACAACCCTTTGGCAGGGAAATGGAGCTCCACGTGGCAGGTGGAGAATTCTTAAACAAGAATTTCTTGCTCAACTACAGGGGCGGAAATCTCCAAGCCACTTTCACCTATCATTTCAACTTGGGTAATTTCAAAAAGTCCGACGATTACTTTTATTGAAACCCCATGCTGGTTTATGGAACAATTTCATAATCAGTTAAAATCATAGCAATCACAATTCAACTACCTTTGATCAGATGATGGACGTATTAGAAGAATTCTTCTCCGGAATGTCGCCCATGATGCAAGGCTTGGTGGGCTCCATGTTTACTTGGTTTGTAACAGCGCTGGGCGCAGCGATGGTATTTTTCGTGAAAGACCTCAAACGCGGATTTATGGATGTTTTGATGGGATTCACTGGCGGCGTAATGCTCGCTGCGAGTTTCTGGAGTTTGTTAAACCCCGCCATCGGCATGGCAGAAACACAAGGCTTTGGCAATATGGCATGGGTGCCTGTAGGTATAGGATTTTTGGCTGGGGCGTTCTTCTTATTCGCTTTGGATCAATACCTACCCCATTTGCACTTGAGCTCTCCCATCGAACAAAGTGAAGGCGTAAAAACGAACTGGAATCGCACAGTGTTGCTGGTATTGGCGATTACTTTGCACAACATCCCCGAAGGTTTGGCGGTGGGTGTTGCTTTTGGCGCGGTAGCGGAAGGGATTCCCGGCGCCGATTTGAGCGCAGCCATTGCTTTGGCCATTGGCATCGGTATTCAGGATTTTCCAGAGGGCTTGGCCGTGGCGCTTCCCTTGAGACGATTTGGCCTTTCTCGCAGAAAATCATTCATGTGGGGACAGCTATCGGGTGCTGTAGAACCACTGGCAGCCATGTTGGGCGTTGGACTGGTGATGATTGCAACTCCGATTTTACCCTATGCACTGGCCTTTGCCGCCGGCGCGATGATTTATGTAGTGGTAGAAGAAGTAATCCCCGAAAGTCAGCGCGATGGACATACAGACAAAGCCACACTGGGGCTCATGTTTGGATTTGTTTTGATGATGGCTTTGGACGTGGGTTTGGGCTAAACAATTGGCACCTCTAGCTCACTCGATC
>JAIYBO010000238.1 GCA_027488495.1 Bacteroidota bacterium
GAAGGCCCCATTTACATCGGAAAAAACGCAGAAATCATGGAAGGATCACTCGTGAGAGGTCCGTTAGCCCTGTGCGAAGGCGCCGTATTAAAAATGGGTAGCAAAGTGTACGCCTCCACCACATTGGGTCCCTATTGTGTTGCCGGTGGCGAAATTTCCAACGTGGTGTTTTGGGGATATAGCAACAAAGGTCATGACGGATTTTTAGGCAATGCGGTTTTGGGTGAATGGTGCAACATTGGAGCCGATACAAATGCATCCAATTTGAAGAACACCTACGACGAAGTGAAAGTTTGGAATTATGCCTCAGGGCGATTTGAGCGCAGCGGTCAGCAATTCTGTGGACTAATCATGGGCGACCACAGCAAATGCGGCATCAACACCATGTTTAATACAGGAACAGTTGTGGGTGTGGGTTGTAACCTGTTTGGCGCTGGATTTCCCCGTCAGTTCGTACCCGATTTTAGCTGGGGCGGTGCCCAAGGTTTCGTCACCCATAAGCTCGATGCGGTGCATAAAACGGCTGCATTGGTGCTTCCACGACGAAAAAAGGTATACGGTGAATTCGAAAAAAATGTCATGGAATCTGTTTTCCAACTCACCGAGTCGCTTCGCGGCGAAGGTTAAAAAACACGTTCAAAACCATTCCCAACAATACCAAGCCCATCCCGGCGTATTGTAGCCATTCGTAGGATTCATCGAACAGAAACACACCAAAACTGGCGGCCCAAACTATCCCTGCATAGCTTATCCCCGACACTATGGATGCTTTTTCGTCTTGATAGGCACGCGTCATAAAGAACTGACCGAGCTGCGTTGTAACGCCCGTTGCCAATAACCACAACCATTCAGCACCCACCGGCATCCTCCAAGGGCCATTGCCCATCCACAAGGCCAAAAAAGCCAAAGGCAGGGTAACCAATGGGAAATAAAACACCACCACATTGGGATTTTCCAAATTCTTCAATCTGCGTATGGTATTATAAGCGAAGGCAGAAAACAATGCCCCGCCCAATCCCGCAAGTATCCCGTAAAAAGTAACATCTGCCGAAACGCCATTCACCACCACCACCCCAATCATACACATACCAAAAAACACATAACTCAACGGATGATTCTTTTCATCTCCCAAAGCAACAGCCACCAATGTGGTTAGAATGGGCGACAAATAATGTATCACAATGGCATTGCCCAAGGGCATCACTTGCAGCGTATAGAAATAACAAAACAACCCAATGGAACCAAATAAGCCCCTCATGGCCAGCAGTTTGGGATTCTTGCCCCAGGGCGATTGTTTTAGTTGAAGCAGAACGGTTAAACTCAGGATGATTTGTACCACTGCCCTGAAAAACACAACCTCTGATACGGGCATGTGATGAACAAATTTCACCGACACGTTCATCAAACCAAAGGAAAGCGATGCCAACAACATCATCCAAACACCGCGCGATACTTTCATCTAGCAAAGATACTTTGAATGGGAAGAAATCAGGGCAAAACTGAACAATCGCCCCAATAAACCACAATAAAAAAGGGCCTAACGGCCCTTTTTTACAACTACTCTATATGATTAAATAGAACTTTATTTCAATTACAATGCGGCGTTCATGCTGCGAACAGCGGCGGCACTCTTTTCAAACTCAGCCTTCTCAGCTTCATTCAATTCGATGTTCACAATGCGCTCCCATCCGCCTTTGCCCAATATCACTGGCACGCCGATGCAAATATCGCTCTGGCCGTATTCACCGTCTAAAGACACGCAACATGGCATCATTTTCTTTTGATCGCAAACGATGCTTTGAACCAACACACTTACCGCAGCACCTGGCGCATACCAAGCACTGGTTCCCAACATTCCTGTCAATGTAGCGCCACCCACCATGGTATCTGCTTTCACTTTTGCCAACACGTCTTCAGACAACACTTCAGAAACCGGAATGCCTTTGTAAGAAGCCAAACGTGTCAAAGGAATCATAGTGGTATCACCATGTCCACCAATCACCATACCATCTACATCTGATGCTGGGCAACCAATGGCTGTAGACAAATAGTATTTGAAACGAGCAGAATCAAGTGCTCCACCCATACCAATGATTCTGTTCTTTGGCAAACCTGAAGTGGTTTTGGCCAAGTAAGTCATGGTATCCATTGGATTACTCACAATCACAAAAATTGCATTGGGTGAATGTGCCAAACAGTTTTCCATCACCGTTTTCACAATACCAGCATTGATGCCGATAAGCTCTTCACGGGTCATACCGGGTTTACGGGGAATGCCACTGGTAATAACAACTACGTCGCTACCTGCAGTCTTTGAATAGTCATTGGTGCTACCGGAGATACGTGTGTCGAAGCCATTCAATGCAGCAGTTTGCATTAAATCCAAGGCTTTTCCTTCTGCAAAATTCTCTTTGATGTCTAACAGCACTACTTCCGCTGCGAAATTCTTGATGGCGATGTACTCCGCACAGCTTGCGCCTACGTTTCCTGCTCCGATTACACTAATTTTACTCATGGCGATGTGATTTTTGTATTTGGTAGCGCGAATTTACAAAAACTAAAATGATCTTTTGCGAAAATTCCAACTCACTTACTTTTATTAAAATTATTCCATCCAACTCACTTACTTTTGCACACTCAAACCAATTTAAAACAAAAACAAAAGTGAAAAACAAGTACGTTGACCTTATCAACCAAACGTTTTACTTCCCCACGGAAGAATTCAAACTCGACAACAATGACAACTTGGAATTCCACGGAATACCAATGATGGACTTGATTGAACAGTACGGAACCCCACTAAAGTTCACCTACTTGCCCAAAATTTCTGAAAACATCCAGAAAGCACGCACGTGGTTCAATGTCGCCATAGCCAAGGCAGATTACCAAGGCAAATACTATTACTGTTACTGCACCAAGAGCAATCACTTTTCACACGTGATCGACGAAGTGCTAAAAAACAACGTGCACATAGAAACCTCGAGTGCATTCGACATCAATATCCTCGAAAACCTCTACGAGCAAGGCAAAATCAGCAAAGACAAATTTGTTGTTTGCAACGGCTTCAAAAGAGAAAATTATATTGAGAACATTGCTGGTTTGATCAACAACGATTGGACCAATGTAATCCCAGTAATGGACAACAGCAATGAAATTGATTTACTCACCAAATACACCGACAAACCCGTAACCGTAGGAATTAGAATCGCCGCCGAAGAAGAACCCAAGTTCGAATTCTATACCTCCAGATTGGGCATCGGATACAAAGACTTGGTTAATTTTTATCGCACCAAAGTAAAACGGAACAAAAATGTAAAGTTGAAAATGCTTCACTTTTTCATCAACACCGGCATTTACGACACCGCATACTACTGGAATGAACTGCACAAGTGTTTAAAGGTTTATTGCGAACTAAAACAAGAGTGCCCTGACCTCGATACGCTCAATATCGGCGGTGGTTTCCCCATCAAAAACTCCCTCACATTTGATTACGATTATGAATACATGGCTACGGAAATCGTGAGTCAAATCAAGCAAGTGTGCGCCGAAAACAACATCCCTGAACCAGACATTTTCACAGAATTTGGCTCGTTCACCGTGGGCGAATCTGGCGGTAACATCTACTCTGTGTTGGATCAAAAATCGCAGAACGATCGTGAAAAATGGAACATGATTGATTCCAGCTTCATGACAACCCTCCCCGATGCTTGGGCCATCAACAAGAAATTCATCATGTTGCCCATCAATCGTTGGAACGAAGAGCAGGAACGCGTACTACTCGGCGGGATCACTTGTGACAGCGATGACTACTACAACTCAGAGCAGCACGTAAACGCCATCTATTTACCCAAATACGACCCAGCAGACCCACTATATCTTGGATTCTTCAATACGGGAGCCTACCAAGAGAGTATCGGCGGCTATGGAGGTATTCAGCACTGTTTAACCCCAGCACCCAAGCATGTGATCATTGAAAGGGATGAAAACGGAGAGCACCACTTTAGGCTATTCTCCAAAGAGCAGAGCTATAAAAGCATGCTCAAGACCCTGGGTTACATGTAAATCAACCACACTGGCAACAGCCATAGGCAACTAGTTCGCCTAGCGAGACCCAAATCCATTGTCGCTCACCGAGTTAAATTCACCGATTTTCATCGCTGTGAATCCATCCCCCAATTTTGATGTTTTTTAATCAAAAAATTACACAATTAAGCAACCCAAACACGAACAAAATCGTGAACTTTGTGTTGTAAATCTACTATTATGACTGAATCACATTATAAAGAAAACGGGGGCGAAGCAAAGTGCCCTTTCAATCATGGTAACATGAAAAAAATGGCTGGCGGTGGCACCCAAAACCAAGA
>JAIYBO010000129.1 GCA_027488495.1 Bacteroidota bacterium
ACATGATTTACCTGTTAAATATTCAAAAGCAGATTCCAAATTGCTTGTGTACTTTACCACAAACCATAAATTGGAATACGCCGATTTACCGTATTGTTTTTCAATCTGATACCAAATACGCCGACCATAAACCTGTTGGGCGATGGGCTCAATGACGTTGATGTTCTTAAAACTGCCTTTGTTTTGAAAGTACCTGTATTCAGCCTCAGCATGAATGTCCCATCCCAATGAAGCCCAATGGGCGAAAAAGCCCTGTGAAAACCAATTGGGTATTTTGTAATTGCCAGAACGACTCATTTTTTGCTGAATGCTGCTGCCATTCAAAAACTCATTCACAACAAAATGAGCCAAGCAATATCTGATTTGCAAGCGAATTTGGCTGAATTGCGTACCCATGAAAATGGGGTAGTGATTGGTCGTTGCTGTCGTATTGCTTTTTAAAAATCGTTCTGTCCATACCGTGTGCTTTTGTAATGCAATTTGGTAAGGAACAACTTGGTTGAAAAGTTGGATGTGAAAATGAGCAGATGATCTATACCCCAAAAGGGTCTCTAACTCTTGAATGTCTTTACTACAAACTGCGAAAACCGAATCTAGGGTAGTCGCTGGGATTTCGACTTGTGGTTCCTCAATTTCGGATTTTACGTCTACCACAATTCTATTGAATTGGTAGGTTTGGGAATGTAGTGAACATGGTAATAGGATTGAAATAATTGTGAATGCTATGAACACCCAGCTTTTAACAAGTCGAAAAAAGGAAAGGTTGCTAAAACAGAATTCACACATTTTCATGGCTGTGTGTCGAAGATACGAACAACAAACCCCAATCGCAAATGACACAATCTACTTACCTTTGTAACCATGAATTCATCCACAACAAACCATTTTATTGAATTAGAAAATCAATATGGAGCGCACAATTACCATCCATTGCCAGTAGTATTATCAAGGGGTAAGGGCGTTTTTGTTTGGGATGTTGATGGCAAACGGTATTTCGATTTTTTATCAGCTTACTCTGCGGTGAATCAAGGTCATTGTCATCCCAAAATCATTGCCGCACTGCAACATCAAAGCGAAAGAATTACATTGACAAGTAGGGCGTTCCACAATGATCAATTGGGTCCGTTTGAAAAGTATATCACTGAATTATTGGGATATGATCGTGTTTTGCCTATGAATACAGGCGTTGAAGGGGGAGAAACGGCCATTAAGCTCGCGAGAAAATGGGGATACCAAGTAAAGGGAATACCTGCAAACCAAGCGAAAATCGGATTTGCTTCCGGGAATTTCTGGGGTAGGACAATAGCCGCAATTTCTACATCGCAAGACATTGATAGTTATGGGGATTTTGGGCCATTTGTGCCTGGATTCGAAATCGTGCCGTACAATGATTTGGAAGCATTGGATCGTTTGTTGCAAAATGGGGATGTAGCTGCATTTATGGTAGAACCCATTCAAGGTGAGGCTGGTGTGATAGTTCCAGACGATGATTATTTGAAAGGCGTCCGTTCTTTATGTAACAAATACAATGTATTGTTTATTGCCGATGAAGTCCAAACAGGATTGGGAAGAACCGGTAAAATGCTGTGTTGCGACCATGCTGATATCAAGCCCGATATATTGGTTCTTGGAAAAGCACTCGGCGGTGGAGTATTTCCAGTAAGTGCCGTACTTACTAGCGATGAAGTGATGAATGTACTGCACCCAGGTCAACATGGCTCTACTTTTGGTGGCAATCCAATGGCTTGTGCCGTTGCGATGGCTTCACTGAAAGTGTTGGTTGATGAAAATTTGATCGATAATGCGGCCGCTATGGGTGAAGTATTCAGGGAGAACTTAAGAAATATTGCTTCTCCAATTATTTCTGAAGTGAGAGGTAAGGGTTTGTTAAACGCAATCGACATCCTTCCATTTGGCAACGGTAAAACGGCATACGATGTGTGTTTGGCATTGAAAGACAATGGGTTGTTGGCCAAACAAACCCATACCCACACCATACGATTCGCCCCCCCGTTGACCATTACTAAAGACGAAATACAGAAAGCCTCTGAGATTATATCAAATACAATTCGTGAAATTGCGAAATAATATCTAGGAATTTTCGTATTTTTGCAGTCCAGCTCGGGTGGCGGAATAGGTAGACGCGCAGGACTTAAAATCCTGTTTTCAGTAATGAGAGTACGGGTTCGATTCCCGTCCCGAGCACAAATGAAGAAGATTGTATTATCAATCGTTCTAATTGTTGCTATTTCTTGCAATAACCATCGTAATTCGGTAAGATTTATCAGTGAAGCAGATACAACCTATTCCGAGGATGTAAGAAGCGTTTCTGCGAAGATCAACCAGAACCCCAATGATGCTGAACTCTATTACAAAAGAGGCAATACGTTTTATTACGAAAAACGATTCAAAGACGCCATCCTCGATTTTGATGTTGCCATAACACTCAACAACAACCAACCCTTATATCATCTGCGCTGCGCAGAGTCTTGGATTTCATTGGATTCAACCAATTCGGAGAAAACCAAATTGCACCTCCTAAAAGCCATTGAATTAAAACCCAATTACTATGCGGCGATGTCTTTGTTGGGTAAGTATTACTTGGCAAGACAACAGTACAAAGAAGCCGTAGATAGTTACACGAAACTATTAAACGAACCCGAATTTTCAGATGAGTCTTATGTGATGATTGCTGTGGCGTATAAAGAACAAAAAGATACGTTGAAAGCCGAAGCGATTATCGATAAAGCGCTCACAGTAAATCCCCAAAATTTTAATGCGGTGATGCAAAAGGTGCTTATTCTTTTCAACAGGAATGATGTCCAATTGCTTCAATGGTCAAACAAAGCCATTCGCATGAATGAATTTAGCGATGAAGCATTATACACACATGCCCTGATTCTTCAAAAGCAACAAAAGTATTCAGACGCCGTGAGTTATTATGAGCGCGTGGTAAAAGTGAATCCAAATCATACACTGGCTCATTACAACGTGGCAGTGATTCAATCTTTGTTTGATAACTATGAGGAAGCCATCGATTGGAGCGATAAAGCATTGGACCTAAATCCCGAATTTGCCCAAGCCATGGCACTCAAAGGCTATTGTTACGAAAAAATGGGCAATAAAAAAGCGGCCCTGCAAGAATACAAAGCCGCTTTATCTGTGGATCCTTCCTTGAAATCTGCTAAAGAAGGTTTATTAAATGTTCGCTAATCAACGCTTTTTCAATACCACTTTAGAGTATATTTTCTCTGTGGTTCCTCCGAAATTGTAAAGATAAGTTCTGCGAAGAACGATTTGTTCTCCAGTGAGCGATGCAATGTCCCATGTGTAATTAAAAACAGTCACTTGAACTGCGTCTGCGCTTGCCATGCTCCAAGATTTTTTCTCAGTCAATGATTCTGCAGGGTCACATTTTACAGTTGAACGGTTAACTTCAACTTGTGAGGTGGAAATGAAGTTGTAGAAATCGTCTTTCGCACAGGCTTCTATGTTATCAAAATTGTCCTGACTAGAACTGTCATTCCAAGAACTCAACTCCCAAGCGTGCATCATAAATACTTCTTGCTTGGTTTTTCCACTGATGTCAATGGCCCCTGAATTGGATCCGCCAGACTCACAAGATGTTGCAAAAAACATTGCAACCGCCGATAAACTAAAAATCAATTTTTTCATAATGTGTTCCAAATATAAGTACCGTTTGCAATCTCCCCAAACATCATTTCAAATCATTAATTACTTCCGCCGCCATTCTCAGTCCAAAAAGTGCAGGCATGAATGAAATCGTGCCGTAAAATGACTTTTTAAAGTTGCTACCGTCGGTCAATCGAACCGAGTCTCTACATAGCTCGCCCTTGTTAAACACCGTTTTAAAACCTGTGTATATGCCATGCTTGTGTAATCTTTTCCTGACGTTTTTTGCGAACGGACAGTTGAAGGTATTGCCAATGTCTGTGACATCTACCAGAGACGCATCCAACTTTCCACCGGCACCCATGCTGGATATCAACCTTTGGCCATTTTCAATGCAGCTTTTGATCAGAAACACTTTGGGAGTCACAGAATCGATGCAATCCATTACGTAATCGTACTTTGCACTGGCTACCAACTCACGCGTGTGCTCCGGTCTTTGAAAAGAATCAATCACAGTAAGATTTACATCGGGGTTGATATCGCGAATGCGCTCTGCCATTAACGTTGCTTTTTTGAGGCCCACCGTGCTGGTTAATGCGGGCAATTGTCTGTTTTTATTGGTTTTATCCACGATGTCGCCATCAATGATGGTTAAATTCCCTATCCCAGCGCGAGCGATAAACTCGGCCGCAAAGCTCCCCACGCCTCCAAGGCCAACAATCAAAACCTTGCTATTCGCCAATTTTTCAACGGAATCTTTTCCAATGAGCAGTTCGGTGCGTTCTAACCACGATAAATCCATAACTGCAAATTTAACATCATTCTAAGTACCTTTGTTTTCTATGGAAAGATTGAGGAAATTTTGTGCCCTTTCACTGCTGATTTTTAAATTCATTGAAACTACCTCTGCGCAAGAATTGCGCAGTTTGCCCAACAGTGAATACAAACAAATATTGAGTCCCAGTGCACAGATTTTTTTCAATCCTACCCTCAGAGCAGCATTGGTTCCATCGTACAATGGGAAATTCGATGCTCAAATGTTGGTCAATGAGGAATTTGTTGTGCCTTCGGCTGTTGATTTGTTATCTGAAATACCAGATAAAGACAATGCCAACCTTCGATTATTACACATTCAATTCGATGCTACATCATGGAAATCATTGATTGAAAGTGAAGGTTTGCTTTACATAGATGTATCGAGTCGAATTAACAGTCCTAGAATGTTGAATGATACTGCCAGAATCCATAGCAGAGTTCACTTGGCCGAAGAGGGTTTGCAAAACAATTTGAGTCAAAATTATACTGGCAAAGGTGTGATGGTTGGCGTGATTGATATTGGGTTCCAAACAGATCATCCTACGTTTTACAGCAAAGACGGAAAGAGTTACCGCGTGCACAAATTTTGGAACCAACAAAGGGTAGGTACCCCGCCAACAGGATTTAATTACGGCACCGAATACGGTGATTCATTGTCCATTGTTTCAGCGATTGACGACGATGGTTCTCATGGTACCCATGTGGCGGGAATTGCGGCTGGTTCTGGATTGGCATCGCCAAATTTGAAATATAGGGGCATGGCGCCAGATGCGGATTTGGCATTTGTTGGAATCAAATATGCCAACGATACATTGGGTGGAAGCGGTTTGGGTGATTACGTTGTGGCAAATCCTACCATCATCGATGGGTATAAATATGTATTTGACTTGGCAGAAAAGCGCGGGATGCCCGCCGTTTGTAATTTGAGCTGGGGCATGCACACAGGACCACACGATGGTACATCGCTGTTTGATCGCTCGGTAAAATCATTGGTTGGATCGGGGAGAATCGTTGTAGGCGCTGCAGGGAACGACGGTCGCAATCAAATGCACATATACGCCCAAACGAAATCGGATACTGTATTCACCTTAGCGCTCGATAACAACAGGAAAAACCATCCACGCGAAAACGTAATGACAGACATTTGGGGCGGAGTGGGTGATAAGTTGAGCGTGCAAATTTCTTTGGTTGACACTTTTGGAAACAGGATTGTTAATGTTCCATGGAATGTGGCCGGTGATTGTGTCAATTGTGTATCCTATAAAAAGATGTATCACAAAGGGACCGACACCCTATGGGTCATCGCGTCGGAACAAGTGTATCCTTTAAACAACAAACCCAATTTGTTTCTGATTATCGAACACAATCGACCGCAAAATGGATACATTCAATTGGGGTTGACGAGCTCGGGTGAAGTCCATGCTTGGAATTCTGGGCAGGCTTATCGTTGGACATCCGGGCACTTTTACGATGGTCATAAAAATCAAAAATTCGGTACCAAGTTTATTGCAGGTATAGCTGAAGGTTCTGTTGGAGAAAATGGTGGATCAGGCACGCACACTTTAACCGCTGGAGCTTATATTAATAGAAATGAATGGACCAATTTTGAAGGCAAGTATTTCAATCAGCCTTGGCATGTAGTGGGAGATATCGCAGGATTTAGTAGTCGAGGTTTGATGCCAAG
>JAIYBO010000201.1 GCA_027488495.1 Bacteroidota bacterium
AACATAGAATACTATTTCGCTAAAAATGTGGGAATCGTTCAACTAAAAATAACAGCTTCTAACCGGGGTTTAACTAAACGGAAAGACCATCGTTGGAATCTCAAATACTATAAAATCATCAATTGATATGCGCTATTTCTCATTTTTATAAGAAAAGTCGAATCTAACCCAGTTCTAAAAATTGCCTACTTACACCTTCTGTTGTAAGGTTGATTTGAATTCAACGAATGATGGAGCCAGTAGAGATAGAGAAGAAACAATCTGTATATTCGAATTAGAATAAAATTCACAACCATGTAAACCTTGCCAATATAAAAAGCACAACAAATCCTTTAAGCAAATAATGCGAGGCCTGATTTTCAATATCCTATTATTTCTCATCGCCAATAATTCATGGGGGCAAATGGGTTCAATTATTGGGGATCATTCAGTTTATCGGAGACTCTACTCAGTATTCGAAAAAACAAACGACGTAGACATCACCTTATCCAATCCAAATTTCAAGTCACAGTGCTTAATTGAAAACCAAACACAAATAGCAGTCACCAATCAAGGCAATGTATTGTTTTACGCATCGGATACCTCAATTTACAATTACAAAAAAGTCCCCATTGCCTCTTCCTCTAAAGCGTTCTTTCAATGTGGTTCAAAAGCGAACGTATTGTCAACATCTGCATTGTTTGAATTCGCAGGTCGCAAATTTTTGCTTTTTGGAATTACGGGATCTGGAATCATTGGATCCGACAACAGCAATGAATTGCGTTATTCAAAAATTGATGCCGCAAACACCCAGGATATAAGAATTATTTCATCAAACAATTTACTGCAACGCGATACTTGGCAATTTAGTCAGTTAACAAGCGCTAGGCTCAATGATTCCATTTACTTGATGGCTGCTGCCAATTACAATGGCGATGTATTTTTTTATCATGTAAAATGGAACAGCGTAACATTGATCAGTAAATACAACCTATTAAACAACATCAAGCTATTCGACCTTTCCACTTACAACAAACCAGAAAGGTCTTCCCAAAAACAACTAGTTTCATTTAAACTTTCGAACAAAGCCAATAAGCTATATTGTGTGATAACAGAAGATGTAAAAGATAGAATCCCAATAGTCCCCCCGCTGTATACTTATTCAACCATTCTGCGAGGACATCGTGTTGTGATTTATGATTTAGATCCTACAAAACACACAGTCCGTGACTCCACTACTCTGATAAAATTCACTCCACCTGCAATTGTTCAAAACGTCCATTTTCCTTACGTTGCATTTTCTCCAAATGATTCATTCATTTATGTGAGTCAAATCAACTATCCCAATAGAGGCATTTGGAATGTAACGCAATACCCAATTACGGATCAAAATACAGTTGGAAATTCGGTTGTATTGTGTCAGGTCCCCTATGATTTCCCCCGATATTCCGCACTTTTCTTGTCCCACAACGGCGGTATTCTTCAGTTTCAAAGCGACAACAGTAGTTCAAACTATCTTTACTGGGACAAATCTGACAGCAAATATTCTGGCAACGGCCTAATTAAATCGACGCCAAAAAACTGGGATTATTACTCTTTAGACCAACCCACCCCATTTGTATACAACTATATAAAAATTCGGCCAGAGCCCTTTAACGGCTGTGAATCGAAATACATTTTCAAAAACCGGAGTAATCAAGGCAGGCGATTCAATCGTTTCATATACTATTTCGCCAAAGACACTGCGGGACAACTTTGGGACACTGCCACTTCATTTGAACCCATTTACACCTATAAAACAGCCGGCAAATTTGCATACAAATGTTTAGGATTAACCGCTGACGGTTATTCAGAATGGTTCGAGGATTCTGTCACAATTTCGAACATCCCAACCCCTGAAATCACAGCGATTGTTGCCCCATCGCTACAGTTGGTCACCATGCTAAACAATCGTCGAGTTCAAGTACAGTGGAAACCACTCAAAGGCGCAAACAAGTATTCAATCATTAAAGATGGTACTTTATTTCGCCAAACAACTGATACAATTTTTATTGACGAGCTATCTACGGATATTTCAAGACCCCTTCAATACCAAATTCAAGCAGAGGACCTTTGCGGCAATTCGAGTTCTTTAAGCAATGTTGGACGCACAATCTTTCTAAAGGTTGAAGTGATTCCATCTACGAATTGGTCAACCGCGCAATCCACTCGTTTAACATGGAACCCCTACGAATTTTGGAACGAAGGCGTTTTAAATTACGAAGTAGAATCAAAACGCGAATCATCCCCTGCTGATTGGACATTGATTGAGCGTGTAAATGACACAATAACCATTGACGAGTCTTTTGTGGAACAAGGCCTGTTTTCAAAATGCTATCGCATCACTGCAGCCCGTAATCTATCAAATATCAAAAGCCAAAGTAACATCATTTGTGTTGCGCCAGATCCCATTTTATTTGTCCCTTCGGCATTCACACCAGACGACAATGGATTGAACGATGGCTTTCAGGTTACGGCGATGGGCTTCGCCAAGTTTTCGTTGACCATTTTTAACAGTTGGGGACAGAAAAT
>JAIYBO010000020.1 GCA_027488495.1 Bacteroidota bacterium
ATTTGAACTGGCCCAAACATCAGGTTGTCGGTCACAGGTTTTTTGAAATCCACCGTCATAACAAATCGACCCACTTCAAACCAACCTTGATAATCGCCTGTCCAATGGATCATTGGGAAACCAAACATGTCAACGTTCTCGCCAGAGGTGGCTTTGATCGCTGTTTTGGTCAGTTGAATAAAAGAATCCACTTTGATCAATGGCGTTTTCACCAACTGGGGCGATACGGTATACACCACACCATCAATCACTTCGGCCAAATCGTTCTTGGTAATCCAACCGTATAGTTTGGCATTTTTTGGGTAGTATTTCGGGCTGAAACAGGCATCGATCGTGAGCGCTGATGCAGTGGTTTGGTTCGATTTCTGCGTGTTGGCATTTTGCGCCGATATCGTATTGTAACCTGCAAAGGCGAAGGTTGAAAAAATGAAGAGAGAAAAGCGATTCATATGTAGGGTTTCAGAAGATTCTAATGCAAATTTGCTGAAAATTTATCAGATGACAGACATACAATCAATAATCGAAGCGGCTTGGATAGATAGAAGCTTGTTGCAAGATGCCAATACATTGAAAACCATTGAGTTTGTAATTGAAGAGTTGGATAAGGGTAGAATGCGCGTTGCTGAACCTTTGGCCAATGGTGATTGGCAAGTCAATGATTGGATTAAAAAAGCCGTGATATTGTATTTCCCCACCCGTACTATGGAAACCTTTCATGCTGGTCCCATGGAATTTCATGATAAAATGCCATTGAAAAAGAACTATGCCGAATTGGGTATTCGAGTGGTTCCTCACGCGGTGGCACGACATGGAGCGTATATCGCACCGGGTGTAATACTAATGCCTTCTTATGTGAACATTGGGGCATTTGTAGATGCAGGCACCATGGTTGATACTTGGGCTACTGTGGGTTCATGCGCACAGATTGGTAAAAATGTGCATTTGAGCGGCGGGGTAGGCATTGGAGGGGTTTTGGAGCCCGTTCAAGCAGCACCTGTAATCATTGAGGATGATTGTTTTGTGGGTAGCAGATGCATTGTGGTGGAAGGGTTTCGCGTAGGCAAAGAAGCGGTTTTGGGCGCGGGATTGACCTTGACCATGAGCACCAAAGTCATTGACGTGCAAACAGGAGAGGAATTGCCCAAGGGCTATATCCCTGAAAGAAGTGTGGTGATTCCTGGTAACATCAAAAAGACGTTCCCCGGTGGTGAATTTTATGTCCCTGCGGCGCTGATTATCGGAAAGAGAAAAGCCAGCACAGATTTAAAAACTTCGCTCAACGACGCACTGCGTGAGCACAACGTAGCCGTATAAGGGTTTCTTCGATGAAAATTGGATTTGATGCGAAGCGATTTTTCTTCAACCATTCTGGTTTGGGGAATTATTCGCGTAGACTCATCGAATCCTTACTGAAATATCATCCCGAGCACGAATACGTGTTGTATGTGGATCGATTGGATGCATTAGACAAAGCACATCCCGAGGCGCTTCGAATTCTCAAGCGCTATGTAAATAATCGGAGTGATGGCTCTGACTCCTATACTATGGTGATGGTTGATGGGCCAAAATGGTGGAGAACTTGGGGTATGGGAAAGCGAGCGGCCATGGATGGGGTGGATGTGTTTCATGGTTTATCGAATGAATTGCCATGGGATTTGCCTGCGTCGGTCGCTGGGGTTTGTACCATCCACGACGTGATATTCAAAGAATTTCCGGCGTATTATCCTTGGTTGGATCGTTTGATTTACGACTTTAAAACGAAGAAGGCTGTTCAAGTGGCTGCCAAATTCGTGATGACGAGTGAAGCTACTCAAAGGCAGGTTGAAAAGTATTATCCGCAAGCAAAAGGACGGTCGTCGGTCATTTATCAGGCCGTGGATCCCGAATTTTACGTGAGTGAATCGAGTAACGGTTGGCAAGTGTCTTCATCGCCTTATTTTGTTTATCAGAGCAGTTTTACAGATCGAAAAAACCATGCAGCATTGGTTGAGGCTTTTGCGCTGATACATCGACAAACCCGTTGGAATTTGACTTTGATTGGATTGAATGGTCCAACGTTATCGGCAGTAAAAAATCAAATTGAGCAGTTGGGACTGAGCGATAGAATAATCTGCTTGGTGGATCAATCGCGGGAAGAGATGATTGCCTGTGTTACTGGCGCCGCAGGATTTGTATATCCCAGTTTGAACGAAGGGTTTGGTATTCCTTTGGCTGAATCTTTGGCGGCGAATTTGCCGATGGCTGTTTCCAATATCCCCGTTTTTAGGGAGTTGGTTGAAGATTTGCCAGTGTATTTTCATCCCAACAATGCGCAGGAAATGGCGGCAGCTATGTTGCAGATTACGCTTGACGACGAGCAGGTGAGGCAACGATTATTAAGGCCATCGTTAAAGAATAAGATCTCGGATGAGAAAACTGCGCAACAATGCGTTGATCTGTATCAACAAGTTTGCGTGAGGGTTTAGAATCCCAGTCCGAGGCTTGTGATGGCACTCATGATATTTCTATTTGTTCCGGAGAAAAACAAATCAATTTGCCACAATTTACATTCTGTTCTCCAATACAATTGATTGAATAACTTGCGGTTGACCCCAATGGCCGCTCCGAAAACTCTGCCCTCAACAAAGTTGAAGCGATCTTGGAAATATTCAACCCTTGCACTTAGGTTTGTGTTCGAAGCGATTTCATAACTTGTTGCAAAGTTGGCAGTGCACCAAAATTTTTGTCGCTGAAAGAGAGGCGTTGAAGGGATTGCGAAAGGAGCCTTTTTTTCGTCGTTTCCCGCGTAAATACAGCTCGTAAATTTCCATTTTCCATGTGTGCTAATCCAATAAATATCGCTGAAAAGGCGAGTGTCCGTTAACCTTTCTTGGTAATAAACATTCCAGTTAATGAGGTTTTTTTTGTTGATGTTGAATTCAATCTGACTGGCATAAGCCGGCGGTATTGTGGCGTCTTTATTAATATTTTGCCATCCATTGAGTAGGTATAGGCTGCCTTTGATACGTTTAGTAATTGGAGAGGTGATTTTTGCTCCAGTAAGATAGTAGGGGCTGAATTCTGCAGCAAGAGAACGAGTATACATGATGTGGTCTCTGCTAACAGGGTTTTCATTGGTGAAAGGCGATCCAATCAAGCCCGCCTCTATCCAAACATCCTTTTTCTTCCATAGCTTTACTCCCAAACTTCCTTCCATGAGATTGTTGAGACTGCTAAATCCATCATAGTTCTTATCCATATAACTACCAAACGCAGGCACCAAACGGATTTTTAGTCGATCCGTAACATATCGAAAATCAACATAAGCCAAATTGATGTCCAACATGTTATAATTTGTGTTTGAAACCAATTTAGGAATGAAAAGGGCATAATTATGTTGATGTACATTAAACATGTTGGATTTTGCGTAATACGCATCCATCCAACCGGAAATACTCAATTTTCCCACTTTTTCGCCCCCTACAGAGTCGATAAAGGCCGTATTGGTGATCTGGGCATTTAGATTGCCGTTGATTACACCAAGTATTGTTAAAAAGAGCAATTTTCCTTTCATAAAGTCAATACAAAATTATTAATTAATCTGAAGCATAGGATTGATTATATGAAATTTCATAAATTGCATATAATGTTTGGATTACGAATCAAATTGATGACGTTATGTTTGCTTTTTGTAGCAAACGGAGTTGCTGGGCAATATGATTCTGTTCGATACGACATGACAACCCAAAATGTGCATTGGAATTCATTGTCCGATTACAGCGCTAAAGGGTTTAATCCCGATACACTGAGTAAACCATTGTATTGCCAGTCTGAAACTACCCCCACCTTCATTGTTAATTATTCCAAATCAAATGATTACAATTCAAATGTGGCGAAATCCACTAACGTATTAGATGCTGGTCCACATTATGGTGTGGCAGGGGTTTACACTAAAAAGCACTACGATCTTACAACCCATACTGTGAGGGTAAAAGGGGCGTTTGTTTGTAGGACAACCACCACAGGCGAATTAAACGAGTATTGGATTGGGGGCATTCCAGTGGCTAATACCAATTATCATTCAGCGATTTATGGAGGTGGGAATGCACCAGTTGGATACATTGTAGGAGCCTGGGTTGATTGGTGGTGCGCACGAACGAGAGGGAGTACCTCCCAGCCCGATAAGTTTTTTGAAACCCGAGTCAATGCCAATATGCCGCTAGGGATGTTTTTTGAGGCAATGGCTGAATTTCGAATTATTCACGATTCGGTGGTCATGACGAAGTATACCCTAACGCCGCCGGTTGATGATAGATACAAGCAACAATCTTGGGTGTATCCATTATATCGGAGTATTCCGTTTGAACCCTTCAAAGATGCTTCTTGGTTTAAAGATTTTCGTCCTGCATTTATGCCCGATGATGGTTTGGATTGGGTAGAAGTGGTGGCTGAACCCTTGTCATGTAGCATGGAATTAAAGAAAAAGAGTATTTCAGTTTGCGAAGGCGAAAGCAAACCGTTGGACTTGTCTGCGCTGATTTGGCTAAAGAATCAGTCCATTGATAACAAGACGGGGCTGTTTTACTTGAGAAAATGCTCAAATCCAAAAGGAAGCAGTTCATTGCACAAGTCACTGACAAATGCGCTGTTGCCCTCAAATCTGCCTTTCGGTGATTATACGGTAAGTTATATTTCACCTTGTGGTGATTCCATTCAGTTTACTGTAAAGGTTTATGCTAAACCAGAGGTTGTTTTAACCGACACCGCTATGTGCAGGGGTATACAATTTAAGCCCTATGGAAAAATCAACTCCACAGGTGGAATTGGTCGATATTTTTGGCGCTGCGGAAGTAATCAAGGATCTACAGCTCAACCCATTTGGAATATGACTGATACAGGCAAACTTTTGTTTACTTTAAATGTAGAAGATCTCAATGGTTGCCAAGGTGCTGATACAGCATACATCTTTGTTTCAAGTTTGGGCAAGATTGGAATTGGTTTTAATGATTCGGATCAATGTTTCGCGGGACATAAGTTTAATCTTTCAGCAAATTGCTTGAGTAATTCTCAAAATAAATTTAGATGGAAGGTGCCTCAGAATCCAGTAACCACAACGCAATCGATAAATGGGGTCAAATTCGGCTCCCCGGGTACATATCGAGTAGAATTATTCATTTCGAATCCTTGGGGGTGTTCAGATTCTGCGGCTTTGGATTTAGAGGTGTATGAATCACCCGGGGTGGTTGTATACGATACCCAAGTTTGTGAAAATCAGTATTTTTCTGTCAGAAATTTTGATAAACCTTCTACAGCAAACGGATTGAAACACCGATGGTTATTCAATAACACAGATTCGATTAAATGGAATTCCCCAATATATTCGGTGCTGCAAAACGGGAAATACACATTGCAACTAATCCTTGAAAATTATTACGGTTGTTCGGACACTGACGATGCCTTGGTTACAATTTACCCCAATCCGAAATTGAAATTTGATTTCTGGTATTTAGATGAAATGGCCGGCGCAACTCGCTGGACATACACTTACACTGGAACATTGGGGTATAAAATTGATTGGTTCCAAAATGGTCAAATAATTGCCTCTGGTAGTGGACCGAGCATCGTGACAATTAATGATTTGGGTCAACAACGTTTCAAACTTCGGGTTATTTCGGACAATGGATGCCAAGACTCCCTTGAATTTTCCAAAATGATTTCTGCAAGCAACAACCTGTATTATCCAAACGCATTTACTCCAGACGGACAAGGCGGAAACAATGTTTTTGGACCGTATAACGCTGAGTTGCTTGAAAATTATCGCTTAATTGTATTTAATCGATGGGGTGAAAAGCTATACGAATCGGGGCCCAATGAATATTACTGGGATGGTCGTGATTCGAAAGGTGAACCGGCCATGGAAGGACAGTATATTTACATGGTTAGTGGTATTAAAAACACCGGTCAGAGTTTGAGTCGATCAGGTACAGTTTACCTGTATCGCAACCATTAAAAATTCCCTTTGAAAATTTTAACGGCAATGGCCAATAAAATCAATCCGAAGAACTTTCGCATCGCAGAAAGGCCGGCTTTGCCAATTTTACGCTCAAAAAAATCCGTTGCACGAACGATGATGTAAATAAATATTAAGTTGGGTAAAATCCCCAATAAAATAGTGCCTTCATCGTATAAAGCCTTTAATGAAAGTATTGTGGTAAGCGTTCCAGAGCCAGCGATAAGTGGAAAAGCAATTGGTACAATGCTGCCCGATGGAACTTCGGGATCGGTTCGGAAAATATCTATCCCCAAAACCATCTCTAAACCCAAGATGAACATCACTATGCTACCAGCAATGGCAAATGAACTTTTGTCGACCCCCAGATATTTCAGAAAGTACTCACCAGCAAACAAAAAGCCAATCATTAATACTCCGGAAGCGATGGTTACTTTGGATGCTTGTATATCGGGCAGTTTCTTTTTAAGCGAAATCAATACGGGAATAGAACCCAACATATCGATGACTGCAAACAAGGTGAAAGCGACCGTAATTGACTCTTGTAAATTGAACATTGTGAATTATTTAAATGGAGAATTGGGTTCTTTTTTGATCACATTGTAGGTGAGTCGGTCTGCCAATTTTGGGAACCACTTATTGATCCAAACGGCCATTTTCCCCTGTAGTGTGAGTATGAGATAATTGCGTTTGCCCAATATGGCATTCCAAGTGGCCTCGGCTACCGCCTCGGCCGACATTAACTTATTCTCTTTCAATGGCGATTCGTTTTGTTGTAAACCCTGGCCATCCAACGCAGTTTTACGGATGTTGCTTTCGGTGTATCCCGGACAAGCAATCAAAACGTGCAAGCCAGTTTCCAAATTTTCGCATCGCAAACTCTCCAAAAAGCCCTGCATCGCAAATTTGCTGGCACTGTATCCAGTTCTCGCTGGCAATCCTTTGAATCCAGCAATTGAGGAAATGCCAACCACCGACCCTTTATTGGCCAACAAGGAGGGTAGTGCGTATTTGGTGCAATAGACCGTTCCCCAAAAATTGGTGTTCATCAATCGCTGCAAAACCGTTAGTTCAGTATCTACGAAGATCCCGCGCATGGAAATCCCCGCGTTGTTTATCAAAACATCGATTCTGCCCCATTGGGCCAAAGATTCATCAATAAATCGCTTACAATCTGCTTCAACACATACATCGCCCACGGTGGTAATGATCTGTGCAGTTTTGGTTTTCGATGGATCAACAAACAACGCTGAACATGCCTGCACGGTTTCATTGAGTCCTTCTAAGGAGCGCGCCATCAATCCCACGGCGTATCCCAAGCGAGTGGCTTCGATGGCCAATGCACGACCTATGCCCGATGAAGCGCCGGTTATGAGTGCAACGCGCATGGCATTATTTCCATTTGATGGAACAACCCACAGGAGCAACTTCTGGGTAATCGATTTCTAGGCCATCCAACGCAAATTCGATGGCATCCTCCAAATACACCCGCATCACAGCCGCTTCATTGTCCCAAGCATCATCGATTGCGCCTTTGTAAACCAATTCTCTTCGAGCATTGAACAAAAATACCTCTGGGGTTTTCTCCGCGCCGAGTTGTTTTAATATAACTTGTGACTCATCGTGCAGGTACTGAAAAGGCACTTCCAATTGCTTCACCAAGCGCTGCATGTCTTCAAATGAATCCATGGGTTGGGTTGCGATGTTGTTTCCATTTATCGCCAACACACCCAAATTGTCTTCCTCGTATTGCTTGGCCAAATGGATCAATCTGGGCCAATATGCTTGGGCGTATGGACAGTGGTTGCAGGTGACAACGATCAATAGGGCGCTTTTGTCTGCCATGTGATAAGTGCTTACCATCTCACCCGTGGTGCTTTTCAGTTCAAAATGTTGCAAATTTTCGCCGATGTTCATGATTTAGAATTTACCCGCAATTTATGCAATTGCTTGCGAATTTGTGGGTTTTTTGTTGGCGAGGATATTTGGGAAGATGCTTGCTTTGGGGTTACTTTGCATAAACAATGGATCAGTTTATTGTATCAGCTCGAAAGTATCGTCCTACAACGTTTGATGACGTGGTTGGACAACGTCAGGTGGCGGAAACTTTGATGCATGAGATCAATAACAACAAATTGGCTCAAGCCTTTCTGTTTACAGGTCCAAGGGGCGTGGGTAAAACCACTTGTGCCAGAATCTTGGCCAAGGTAATCAATGCCCAAGATGGGGGAGATCCCAATCAAGATTACGCATTTAACATATTTGAGTTGGATGCAGCCAGCAATAACTCGGTGGAAGATATCCGTCATTTGATTGATCAAGTGCGAATCCCACCCCAAGTTGGTAAATACAAAGTGTATATCATCGATGAGGTACACATGCTTTCTACGGCGGGCTTTAACGCATTTCTAAAGACTTTAGAGGAACCGCCATCGTATGCCATTTTTATTTTGGCAACCACGGAAAAGCATAAAATTTTACCCACCATTTTGAGCCGATGCCAGGTCTTCAATTTCAATCGAATTGAGACCAAAGACATGGTAGAGCACCTGAAGGGCATCGCCCAGAAGGAAAACATTGAAGCCAGTGAAGATGCCTTGCATTTGATCGCCCGCAAAGCCGATGGTGGTTTGAGGGACGCACTTTCAATGTTTGATCAACTTGTGAGTTTTGGAGGTGGTAAAATTACCTATGAATCTGCCGTTGATATATTGAGTGTTTTGGATCTGGATACCTTCTTCGATGTTTCAAGCATGTTGGCTTCATCGAATATTTCAGATGCACTTTTGTCTTACGACACCATCGTTAAAAAGGGATTTGATGGTTCAACCTTTTTGGGTGGAATGGCCGCCCATTTCAGGAATTTGGCGGTGAGCAAAGAAACCAAAACGCAATCCCTGTTGGATGTTTCTGAGTCTTTTCAATCCAAATACATTGAGCAATCCAATGCTTTTTCTTTCGCATTCATCCTCAATGGATTGAATTTAATTTCTGAAGCCGAAGAAAAGTATAAAATGTCGCGAAATCCACGATTGTTGGTGGAGTTGATGCTGATGAAGCTCGGACATTTAAATTCATTCATTCAAAATATACCTTCCCTTGAGGAAGTAAAAAAAAAATTAGCGAATCCCACTGAAGGAGGCAAATCCGCATCGTTCAAGAGAGCACCTTCAATCGTAGAGGACAAGCCTAAGCCAAACATCGTTCCCAAATCCATTGAATCCAACGGCTCAGGCACTGGTGAACAGAACATCGGCCCAGAAAAACTCGCTGAAAAAACCAGTTTACCCACCGCCAAAGGTGCAGAGATTTCCGCTGATTCTGCCAAACAAGAAGTGCCCGGAACAGCAGCGACGGTAAACAATACCGCGGTAAATGATGACTTGGTGACGTCCACAAGGATTAAACTCAAAGGTTTTGAGCAATTCAAGCAAATGCGCACTCAGCAGCAAACTGCGGTTCAAGAAGATGAGGTTTCACCAAAGTTAGAAGGCAATGCCGAAAGTACCACATCAATTGACATTCCAAATCGCGATGAAATATTGACTCCATCGTCAATATCAAATAAAAATATCGATGAAGCTTGGGTGGAATTTTATCAATCACAAACCACTCGGGTACTCACGTGTTTGAAATCGTTGAAGTATGAGTACTTGGGAAATCAATTGATCATCACTTTGAATGCATCTCATCAAGAAAGTATTATTGATGAAATTAGGCCTACGCTCATGCAAATGCTGAAAAATCAAGTCCCTCATTTGGCAATTCAATCCATTGTTTCTGTGATGGGAGAGATTGAAGTCCAAGAAAGACGTCCTTACACAGACAAAGAAAAGTTGGAATATTTGATTAAGAAGCATCCTGGTTTGGGTGAAGCCCTGGAATCATTGCATTTGCGACTTCCATAATAAATTAAAAATTGGCACAAAACACCCGATTTTCTTCGTTATTTTTGTGCTAAATGTCCATGTCGGAGCTTTCATTTCAAAATACATCGGTGGCCTTCGCCCACAAAAGCAATGGCGAGCTTTCAAAGGCCCGAATGTTGTTTAAGTCGTTCAATTTTCCAATTTTGCTAACCTACGGACCAACGATGGCCAAATTGGCTGTTGCATTGGGGTTGAAGTTCACCATAAAGAAAACCATTTTCGAACAGTTTTGTGGCGGTGAAACCATTGAAGAGTGTGATCAAGCCATTGCAGGTTTGGCAAAAAGTGGTATCGGTACCATACTTGATTATTCTGTTGAAGGCGAGGAAAGTGAAGCAACATTTGATCAAACCTGTGCCGAAATTTTAAAGACCATTCAAAGGGCCAAAGGAAATTCTGATATCCCATTTTCTGTATTTAAAACCACGGGGGTATTTTCATCGGATGTGTTGACTGCCGCTTCCGAAATCATCGAGAAAAATCAAATCGTTGATATTGAGTTGATTGAAAATCATTTAATGGAGTCTCACAAGCAAGATTGGAGAAATGGATGTCATCGTTTCAATCAGTTGTGTGAAAACGCCGCAAATAGTGAGGTGCAAATCTTTGTGGATGCTGAAGAGAGTTGGCTGCAACCTGCCATTGATCTGTTGGCTACCAGTGCGATGCACAAATACAACCAAACGCGTGCTTGGGTGTTTAATACGTTACAGATGTATCGCCATGATCGATTGAGTTATTTGCAAAACCAAGTAGCAGAGGGTAGGTGTCAATATGGTTATAAATTGGTGCGCGGGGCCTATATGGAAAAGGAAAGGGCTAGAGCTTCAAAAATGGGCTATCAAGACCCCATTCAGCCCAACAAAGAAGCCACAGATCGCGATTATAACGCCGCGGTAACTTTCTGTATTGAGCATCATAATCAAGTGGCCGTTTGCATTGCCACGCACAATGAGCAATCTTCGCTTTTGGGAACGCAATGTTTAACGGCGAAAGGTTTGACATCGAACGATCAAAAAGTATCGTTTTCTCAGTTGTTGGGAATGAGCGATCACATCAGTTTTAATTTATCGCACAAAGGCTATAAGGTAAGTAAATATGTTCCATACGGACCTGTATTGTCTGTGATTCCATATCTCACACGCAGGGCACAAGAGAACAGTGGTATGGCCGGACAGATGGGTAGGGAGCTGGCATTGATTGAAGCCGAGATTAAACGCAGAAAAGGATGATGATGAGAAAACATTGGTACAAATGGGTGGCAGCAATTTGTTTGCTTTATGTGATTTTGGGTGGGTTGTTTTTGCCCCTTAAGCCCGGAATTACTGCCATTACGCCAGTTAAATTGCTATCGGGGAATGACATTGCGATCAAATTAAACGTTTACAATGCCCCATGGTTGAAGGAGAATGCTTTTAAACAATCGGATTTAGATGCCCAAAATGGGAGTTTTCAAATTCCAGCCAAAGTCATTTTGGTATCGAAAGGGGTGAAAGGACGTTGGGAAACGTCAAAAATTGATTTCTCAGGAAACCATGGTCAAGTCATTGCTCATTTCAATCTCACGATGGGTAAGGATAAAATACCCAATGAATATTATTCCATTTTCATAGAGTTAAGCAATGGCAAGTTTTTGGGTATGCCGGATGCTTTGTTTTTAGAAAGAAATCCTTCAGATTCCATTGGCAATGGGCAGTTGGTGTTGAAATCCAATGAAAATATCAATACAAACAGGGAAGTGTTCGAAATGAGTTTCCCCAATCGGGTGGTCTTGAATGAAAGCGTGAGAAACCTGTTTTACCATGTACCCATGTGGTTCGCGATGTTGGCCTTGTTGGGCATGTCGGCTTGGTATGCCATCAAATATTTGCGCTTTTCTCAATTGAGCGATGATGTTATGGCCGATTCACTCATTCGGGTGGGTATTTTGGCAGGTATTTTGGGATGCATTACAGGTGCAACTTGGGCTCGGGTAACTTGGCAATCTTGGTGGCCCGCTTCTGACCCTAAATTGAATGGTGTAGCCATTGGCATGACCATGTATATCGCGTATTTGCTATTGAGATCTACACTTTCCGATCCTTACCAAAGGGCGAGAATTACCTCGGTATATTCGGTGTTTATCTTTCCTATTTTCATTGCTTTGATAGTGATTATGCCCAAATTATCGCCCAATTCTTTGCATCCAGGTTCTGGTGGTACTGTGGGTTTTAATAAATATGATTTGGATTCCACAATGCGATTGTTTTTTTATCCTGCGGTGATCGGATGGATTGCATTGTTTTATTGGATCGCCAATTTGCGATTGCGTATTGCCCATTTAACTGAAAAACAACTGAACGAATGAAAACTTCAATGTCGGAACAATTCGATGCCAACGCAGCTGAATTGCTAGCACAGCATAATCTAATGAACGCCGTTTATGGCGTACTGGTGATCATATTTGTTGGAATACTCTTTTATCTGATTCGTTTGGATCGCAAAATTTCACGTCTAGAAAAAAATCAATCATGAAACCGTTTCACTTGATCTTGTTGGTCCTAGCAGCTGTTGGGATAGCCACAGTCATTAGCATGTATGGCAATACCACCCAATACGTTGCCTTCCCGGATGCTCAGCGAATCGCAGAGGAAAATCCAGGCAAAGCGGTGCACGTGGTATGTAAGTTAAACAAGGCAAAGCCGGTTGTTTACGATGCTCAAGCCAACGCAAATCGTTTGGAATTTTATGGTTTCGATTCGTTGAACAATGAAAGCAAAGTGGTATTTACCAAGCCCAAGCCCGCTCAATTCGAGCAACTAGAAAAGATGGTTTTGATTGGAACATACGACAAAGACCATTTCTTGGCCACCGAAATATTGAGTAAATGTCCTTCTAAATACGAAGACGCCCCCGGTGCTTCAACAGCTGCAAAATGAACCAAACACAAGCTCCAATAGTATTTAACGGCGAATGGCTTTGGTTGGGAAACCTGGGTCATGCGTTTGTGATTTTGGCATTCATAATGTCAATTTTATCGGCGGTTTTCTATTTTCAACATGAACAAACGAAAAACCAAAGCCTACAAATTTGGGCAAAACGGTTTTTTCAAATCCACGCCTTGGCGATTGTTTCGGTTTTCGTGGTGTTGTTCTCAATCATATTTTTTCACCGGTATGAGTTTCACTATGCCTGGCGACATTCGAGCAATAGCTTGCCGGTTTACTATATGATTTCATGCTTCTGGGAAGGCCAAGAGGGTAGTTTCCTGTTGTGGCTTTTTTGGAATGCATTGATGGGTGTGATTTTACAGCGTGTAGCAAAGTCGTGGGAATCCCCGGTGATGGTTGTGATTGCATTTGCCCAAATTGCCTTGAGTTCTATGCTTGTTGGGTTTCAATGGGGTGAATTTAAAATGGGTAGTTCTCCTTTCGATTTGTTGAGAGAGCAAAGGCCAGATTTTTTGAATATTCCCATTTTGGGACAATTGGGCGTTGAGAATTATTTACAAGTTTTCAAAGACGGAAATGGATTAAATGCATTGTTGCAGAATTATTGGATGGTAATCCACCCACCTACATTGTTTTTGGGTTTTGCCACCGCCATCGTTCCTTTTGCCTACAGCATCGCGGCTCTTTGGAGAAATAACGAAAGAGGTTGGATTCCTTATGCACTTATTTGGAGTTTGGTGTGTGTGGGCATCCTTGGCTTGGGAATTATCATGGGCGGATTTTGGGCCTATGAAGCCTTGTCGTTTGGAGGATATTGGGCTTGGGATCCGGTTGAGAATGCATCGCTAATGCCGTGGCTCATCATGGCTAGTGCAGCGCATATGCTCATCATCTCAAAGTCTACAGGTCGCCATTTATTTACGTCGCACCTATTAACACAAATTTCATTTTGGTTGGTGTTGTATGCCACTTTCTTAACCCGAAGCGGTATTTTGGGAGAAGCCAGTGTGCATTCGTTCACCGATTTGGGATTATCCGGTCAATTGTTGCTGTTTTTATTGGCTTTCTTGGCATTTGCCTTGGTTGTGGTTCTCGAGGGTAAGAAGAGGAAATGGGCTTTATATGGCATTGTGTTGGCATTGCTTATCCCCATGTCATTGGCCTATATGATCAAAAGCCCTGAAGCCATTGATACTTTTTACCAATGGTTAAAAGGGTTGGGTACTTGCTTGTTTTTGGGTTGGTTGGTGTACTACATTTTTGCATTGTACAATAAAACCAAAGCCAATATGTCGGATGAAAGAATGGATTCCAGAGAATTCTGGATGTTCTTGGGTTCGATGTTTCTTATTCTGTCGTTGGTTCAAGTATTTGCCGCAACAAGCATTCCGGTATTCAATAAATTGTTTGGTTATAAAACGGCAGTTCCAAGCGCGGCAGATTACAACCGTGTTCAATTGTGGCTTGCCATGCCCATTATGTTGTTGATGAGCTTTGGGTATTGGTTTAAATTCAGAGAAACCGACTTGAAAACCATCAAGAAACCTTTGATTCAATTGGGTTTGGTATCCATCGTCATCACCATTTTGCTGATGTTCGGTTTTGAGATTTATGAAGTGAAATTTGTCATCTTCTTGCTTTTGAGTATCACGCTGGTTGTTGCGAACTTGGTATATGGATACCAGAAAAAGAAATTTGAATGGCTTAGATGGGGTGGTAATATTGCTCACGTGGGTTTTGGGGTCTTGTTGATGGGCGTGTTGGTTTCATCGGTGAATAAAAATGTACTTTCATCAACCAAGGATGGTATCGACCTAGCACCTGAAGTTGATCAAAAAGGAAACCAAGATACCAAAGGCATCAAATTCAATCGTGAAAATCAATTGTTGTACAAAAACAAGCCACAAGAGTTACAACAATACACGGCGATTTATCTTGAAGATATTAAAGGTGTTGGAGTGGATAGTATCGACAAATACTTTAAGGTTGCATTTGTAAAGAAAAACAAGGAGGGTAGAACCGTAGATAGTTTTGTGTTGAGTCCGAAAACACAAAACAATCCCAAAATGGGTTTACTGGCGGAGCCGTCTACCCGTCATTTCTTGCACAAAGACATTTTTACCCACGTCAACTACGAGAGCAGTATGGATCGAAAAGAGCCATTTAGCAATTTCCGCGTTGATACTGTGGGATTCTTCAGACCTTTTATTACTCAAACTGGGAAGGTGGTAATGTCAATTGATAGCATCAATCGGAGCATGGATTCTGCAGGACTGAAGATAACTCTGGCGATCAAGGCAAAACGTTTGGGTGATTCGGTGTGGTTGCGTCCAGAATTTTTGATCAATGAAATCACAGGCAATTTTGATATGAAACCTGCCGAAAGTGACAGATTTGGTATCATGGCAGCCATTTTGAATTTGCAAATCATCGATCCAAACCCAGCATCTCAGAACATTCGTTTTGTGATACAAACGGGTGAGAAAACCCCTGTTTGGGATTATATCGTGATTCAAGTTATCGAGTTCCCTTGGATTAATTTGGTTTGGGCAGGAACCATCATCATGGTGATTGGGTTTACCTTGGCCGTAATCAATCGAATCAAAAAACAAAAACAATTGATGGTATGACCCACAGAATCCTGATATGGGGCTACGGGCGCTTGGGCCGAGCACTTTTGAAAGGGTTTGTGGATTTTCGCAATGCTAATGGACACTGGCCCATGGGTGCGGAGCGATGCATCGTTGTGGGTAGAGCCAAAGATCGTGTTTCAGTATTTCCAGATCAGCATGTTGAGTACTTACATGTAGATATTTCCAATACCGATGGCCGAGTAATTCATCTTTCCGATGATTCCGACCATTCAATTTTGGAGCAGGGCGATGTGATTTTTGCCACTGTTCCAGACCAATACATCCAGTCTTTGGCCTCATTTTGTGATCAACCAGGTATAGTATTTATTCACTGCAGCGGTGCAACGCCAATGTTGGACATGAATCACGCCAAGTCAGGTGTGTTTTATCCTCTGCAAACGTTCCCACAATTTGGCGATGTAAATTGGTCGGATATTCCAGTTTTTTGGGAAAATGCCCAGCTTTTAACATTGTTCGAATCCCTGTTTTTGGCTTTGGGAGTGAAAAAGTCGCAAGAATTGAGTTCAGTTGATCGAGAATATTTGCATCTGGCCGCTGTGTTCGCCAACAATTATACTGTGGCAATGGCCGGCATCGCCCATGATTTAATGCAATCTAGAAACATGAAATCCGAATGGATTCAGCCCATATTGGAAAAAACGGCGAAAAATTTGGGATTGCCAGATCCTTGGGATGCCCTTACTGGTCCAGCCAAACGAAACGATCAAACGTCGATCGATCGGCACTTAAAACTTCTAGAAAATCAGCCTGAATTGCGGGCCATCTATGAAAAAATGGGTTGGTACATCCAATCCAATCATTCGAATTAGCATTTGTACCAACCCATTGGGTTTTAAAATAATTGATATCTCAATCCAGCAAATACTGTGAGACCGTTGGTTGGTCCCCAAGCATATCCTGCATCAAAAGAATTGGAGCCTGGTGTTTCCCAATTCATCACAGGGTGATGTTGTTGAATATTGCCTAAGTTTTCGCCACCGATATACCACTCAAATGCCGCGCTCATCACCTTTCTGATTTGGATATTGAAAACCGCGTAGGTTGGACTGTATCCGGGATGAATGGCGTGATTTACGGTTGAATAGTAAGGCATACGCTTTCGGCTGTTGATTTGTAATACCGCGTCAAAATACCATTTGTTTCGCGTGTTGTATTGCATGACAATCAAACTGCGATGCACAGACTGAAGGGGTTGTTGCATGAATTGATTGTTCAGCCAAACCCTTGAATCTATCCAACGATAACTGAGTTTGTAGCTCCATCTTCTATGCAAAAATCCTGTAAAATCGAGTTGTGCGTTTCTTGTCCTTCCGGCTTGATCTCCACTCACCGAATGTAACAATACATCCGTTGATGAGATGTCGCGATCAATCAATACTTGCGATAAAAATCGAGTTTCAAATGCGTCAATCACCAATGTAGAAGGGTAGTCATTTAACATGAAATTGGCCATATAACTCAAACCAAAATTCATCGCTTTTTCCTGTGGCATCCATTGTTGGTTGATCAATTGTTCACGATTGATGCTAAGCGTTCGGCCGTTGATCAATTGAGGTAGGTTTTCTGATAAAAAATAGCTGCTTCTTCTGGCCATGCCGCCCTGAATATTGATTCGATGGTTTTTGTTGATCGACCATTTGGCGTGAATTCTTGGTGTAAGGTATTTTCCATAAACAGAGTGTATATCGGCCCTTAATCCCAGTACAGCCGATAATTTCTCACCCTCGATGGTGTATTCGCCAAAAATACCGGCTGAATTTTGCCATCCATCCATGGAAAACGTATCGCCATTGGCATTGGACAATGATTCTACCAAATGACTTGAGAGCACCGAATACCCCAATTTGAGATTTTTTTCCTCTTTTTCGGGCAATTGCAGTATTCCACTGTAGTAAAAACGGTCTTCCGTCCCACGATACTCACGACCTTGTAGTGAATTCAATTGTGACGATAAATTGTGTCGGGAAGCGTTTAAAATATTCCCCATACTTTTATCGCCATTATCAGATAGAAATATGCCAATCTTAGCATATGCTTCAATGTGCTGTTCATTGAATCCAAATTTCATGGAACCCAGTTCATCGCTCAATTCACGTAAGCTGTTTTTCACCAAACTACCGCCTCTTTTTTTGTCTTGATAGGCCGTAATTCCCAACTGCGCTTCGGTTTTCTTTCCTGGGATTTGAGTGTGATTGGCTACAAAATAACGCTGCGACAAAGGCATGTCGGCCAAGCCATCGTTGCCCATATCGGTGGTTCGATATTGACCACCTGAATGTAAATAGGTATGACTGATTGCCTTGTTGTTGATGATGGACTTGGTGATTACATTCACCTCGGATCGCATTTGTTGGTTGCTGTAGGCGTTAAAAAACAACTTGGGATCCTTAATGTCGGATTTCATTTGATAATTCAAACCGCCGGTTAAACCATCGGCCCCCAAAGTGGCTGAACCTGCACCTTTTGCCAATTGAACCGCTGAAACCATTGGACCTGGAATGTTCGACAGCCCATTTAATGTGGCCAATCCATTAATGCTTGGGATATTTTCACGAGACATCAATACATATTTTCCCGCAAGGCCCAACATTTCAACTTGTTTGATCCCCGATACACCATCGGCATTGCTCACTTCAACCGTATTGCTCAATTCAAAGCTCTCCGAAAGCGTACAGCAAGCGGCTTTTTTGAATTCAGTTTCTGTTAAAATCTCGGTTAAACCAACACCTTTTCCATTGTAATGTGCACCACGCTCTTTTTTAATTTGAAGCTCAGACAATGTATCCACAACTGGATGAGTGGTATCTGCATCTGATCGTACACTGAGGGATTTCCGTGACGGGGCTTCCTGAGTTTGAGCAGAACTGGTATGGTAACAGGCGATCGAAATAGAGAAACTGAATAGAATCAGTGTTTTCCAGGTCCCCATTCGTCGTCGTCTTGTCTGTATTTACAACAATCAGGCAAACTCTCGTAAACCACATTGCTCGCCTTTACTTTTTCGGTGTCGTGTCCAACCATCGCAACCATGTTGTGTAATTGGATTTCTTCCAATTTTCTTGGATCATAAGTCACCGTAAGTATTTTACTGTCCAAATTGAATATGGCTTTATAAACGCCTTTTTTATCCAACGCGTTTTCGATTCGATTTTTACAGTCGCCGCAATTGGCTTCAACAGCGAAAGAAATGGTTACTTTTTTGACAGGTTTAGGCCCTGCGAATCCTATGCTACTGAGCAATATCATTGCCAATAGCAAAATGTTGTGTTTTTTCATTTGTGTATTTGTATTTGGTTAATCAATAATTTATCTTAAAAAAGCGATAAATCAAATGATCCAAACACATTTCACAGATGGCCTGTATTGAACATACGACAACAGTGGTGGTGTGTTTTTTAGGTAAGAAGTAGTTTGTGGTTTGGGCAAGCAAGATGTGAACCACTGAGAATTTTGCATGTGTGCAATACATGAAGAATTGGGATCGCCCAAAGTGAATTTAATGAATGAAGCCGGAAGTGGCGATAGGGCGAAAAAATAGGCATCCGTGCAACAATCATCAATGGAATTCAGATTGGATTCCTCGCTACAACAACCCGTGCTTTCAGGTGTTGAAGGGGACGTGTTTTCTTCATGACAGCCATCGTAAAGAATATGAATTCCATCATCGTCACAAATATGATAGGCCATTTGGGCAGCACCGCTGGCTAGCAGTACCAAAATCATCATCCCAAAGGCTTGTAATTTGCGCATCATTACAAAGTTATATAATTTTCTATTCCTTTGCGCTTTTGGTTGTATTATCGCAGATGAAACCATGAATTGGCAAAAATTATTTAGAGTTAAAACAGATTTCCCTGTAGCCCAAGAATCTGGGTCATTGAAACGCGTATTGGGGGTAAAAGATTTAACATTTTTTGGCATCGCAGCAATCATTGGGGCAGGGATATTCAGTTCAATTGGCGAGGCGTGTGCATCTGGTGGTCCTGCATCGGTTTATTTGATTATCATTTGTGGAATTGCGTGTGCTTTTGCGGCATTGTGTTACGCAGAATTCGCATCGAGAATCCCCGTTTCAGGCAGTGCATATACCTATGCCTATGCATCATTCGGTGAATTGTTTGCATGGGTGATTGGATGGGCGTTGATCATGGAATATGCCATCGGAAACATATATGTTGCATTTTCTTGGTCTGGATATGTGGTGCATTTGTTAGACCAATTGGGATGGTTTTTACCAAGGTGGATGGTTACCGATTATTCATCGGCTTCAGAGATTTTCAATAAACTCATTTCGGGCATGGATCAATCAATGGTTAGCGGTGACGCAGGTGCTTTGTGGAAATCGGCCAATCTTTCATCGCTCAGCATGAATGATCAAAATGCATTTATCGCTTATGCGGATTCTCCGGTATTTATGGGGCTTCACATCGTTTTCGATGCGCCCGCCTTGTTGATTAATATTTTGATTACGATGCTTGTGTATCGCGGCATCAAAGAATCAAAGAATGCGTCTAACATCATGGTAATCCTGAAACTGGTTGCCATTGTATTGGTCATTGTGGTTGGTGTGGCTTATATCGATGTCAAAAATTACGAACCGTTTATGCCCAATGGATTCAAAGGCGTAATGTCTGGAGTATCTGCTTTGTTTTTTACGTACATCGGGTTCGATGCAGTGAGCACTTTGGCTGAAGAAGCTAAAAATCCACAGCGAGACTTGCCGCGCGGCATGTTTTATTCATTGCTCATATGCACAGTGCTGTACATCTTTATCACATTGGTGTTAACGGGAATGGTTCCATATACTTCGTTGGCGGTGGGCGATCCATTGGCCTTTGTATTGGGTGAACGGGGCATCAATTGGTTGGAGTACATTGTTTCTATCGTAGCGGTTGTTGCCATGGCGAGTGTTTTGCTGGTATTCCAAATGGGTCAGCCACGCATTTGGTTGAGTATGAGCAGGGATGGTTTGCTGCCTCCGGCTTTTGCGAAAATCCATAACAAGTTCAGTACCCCATCATTTGCTACAGTGATTACAGGTTTGATGGTTGGCGTTCCCATTTTATTTACCAACGAGAGCTTTGTGCTGGACTTCACGAGTATCGGAACCATATTCGCGTTTGTTTTGGTTTGCGGTGGTGTGCTTCTACTGCCTGCGCGAAAAGCGGGAGAGGGCAAGGGTTTTCGTTTACCATACGTCAATGGGAAATGGATATTCCCAAGTTTGGTCATCGGGTCTATTGCTTTGGCTCAATCGGGATTTCCAGATTATTTTGAAGGACTCTTGGATTTAAAACAATGGAACAACATGTTCACCGTGGCACATGGTCTGTATTGGATCCTGCTCATCGGATTGTCTGTGATGACGTTCATGAAAAATTGGTCATTAATCCCATTGTTGGGCTTGAGCATTTGCGCCTATTTGCTAACCGGAATGGAGGCCAATAACTGGTATTGGTTTTTCGCTTGGTTTGGTGTTGGGCTGGTTATTTATTTTTCCTATGGATATCGCAAAAGCAAGCTGGCCAATGCGTAATTTTGTTCAGGTATGATCGATTTGCCAAGAAGGGATGTCCCCGAACGAAAAGAGAAGAATATCTCCGACGTATTGAGGAGAATGAACGATCGTTACCACCTCACCCAAAAGCACAATGAAATTGAGTTGGTAAAAGTGTGGGAAGAAATCGTAGGCCATCTCATTGCCAAGCACACCGCAAGTATTTCTATGAGAGGCAAAACATTGTACGTTTCATTTGATCAGGCACCTTTGAAAAACGAAATGTTTCTTCAGCGCGATGTGTTGATGAAGAATGTCAACGACCGCATGGGTGCGGGATTTATCGAAAAGATTTTTATTGGGTGATTTTGCCTGCGTTTCGGCGTTCCCGCTGGGCGATGGCTTTCTCGATGCTTACATTTAACTCAAAGCCTACAATGATGGTGAGAATGTTGATGTAAATCAAAATCATCAATGCGATAATCGCACCAATTGATCCATACACTTTGTTGTAAGTATTAAAGTTGTTTACATATAAGCCAAATGCGATGGTCGAAATGCCTCCTAAAACCGTTGCCGTGATGCTACCAGCACTCAAGAATCTCCATTTTTTGGAATTGGATGGCCCAAAATAATAAATGCTGGATATACCAATCTGAAACAAAGCAGCCAAAACTACATACTCCAACAACAGGATAAAGAACTCGTAAACGCCCGCCAATGGCCAATCGTGTCGGGTTATATATGAGACGCTTTGATAGGCCCATGTGAGCAGGAGCAGCGCGAAAATGATCAATATGCTAATCCAAAACGTCATGAAAACAGCCTTCCATCGAACCTGTAGCCAGTTTTTCTTCTTTGCAAAAGGCAATCTCCGATTGAAGGAGTTGATTAAGAGGTGAAATGCATTTGAGGCGAAATATATGGTAGTGATAAAACCGAAAGACAGCAATCCAGAGTTCTGCTTGTTCAAAATTTCCAAAATTGTTCCATGTATTTCAGTAAACGTTTGTTTGGGTAATACACGTGATAGCTCTTGGATAAATTGAGATTTCAATCCGTGTAGTGGCAGATATCCTATCAACGTCAATAAAAAGATGATGGCTGGAAACAATGCCAAAAAGAAGTTGAAACTTAAACTAGAGGCGCGGGTGTTCAAGTTTTCCATGAACATAGATCGGAAAAAATACTTGCCTACGTTGTATAGACTCTCGCCTTGTAGCGCTTTCAATCGCGTTCTCTGCAGATAGAGCAAAAAGGGGTGCTGTTCGCTGTGGTCTATCTCGTCGTTGTGATCCATCGGCAACAAATCATCCGTATCTTCTGTAGACTCTTTGGCCGAATCTACCCGATTTTTTAATGATTTGTAATAACCCATGTGCAGAACTGATTTAATTGAATTCGTATTTGTCGAGGATGATTTGCGGCACTTTCACAGGACGCAAGTCCGACTTACGGGCATAAAACATTTCGGTGGTGGCGGTACTCAATACTTCACCATGTTGGTTGATGATACGATAATGAAAAGTACAGCGAATTGTGGGTTTCTCGGCGATCCAGACTTCAATGTCCAACAAATCATCGTATCGCCCGGCTTTTTTGAATTCGAAGCTCATGGACCGAAGGGGCATGATTAAGCCGCTGTCTTCCATTTCCTTATAGGTGATACCTTTCGAACGCATTTGTTCGGTGCGCGCTTCTTCCAAATACAGAGCATACACGGAATGATGAAGAAATCCCATTTGGTCGCATTCTGCATATCGAACTCGTACTTTGTGTGTGTATACCATGGTTAATATCTAAGTAAAAATGATTCTTTAATCTGTTCTTTTCTAGCAAAAGCCATGCCCATTCCAAATAAATCAATCGAAACCGTAATATCTGCCAAATTTTGCAATTGTTTCCATCGCAATTGAGATTCAGGGGTTTCATTCAATCTATTAAATACTATGGATCCATTGCTGCCCAATCTTGGTATGGCCCATTCAATCAAATGCCAAAACTCATCCGTTTCCATCGGTTGATTGATGATGAGCAAATCAATGTCTACTACATTTTGCTCCTGCAATGAAGCTATTGATTGAGCGGCAGAGGTGAATGGGATCACCCGTATTGATTCATTGCATTCGTATTCTGCGAGGTTGTATTTTGTAATTTCCTGCAGGGTCTCACTTTTTTCAAATATGTGGTATCTGTTCACCGATGAATCGCCCCTTTGTAAATACAATGGTAAAACACCCAACGTGCTGCCAAATTCTACAATATGCTTTCCCAATTGCTGGTATTGAACCCAACGAAACATCAGTCTATTGTATTTTGCCGATGGTGCATTTTTGAGGGCTATCGAACTCAATAATTCATTTTTCCCGTCCAACAATCGAATCTTTTTTTGGGATTGGATCATACGTTTTCGGCAGAGTTCAGCCGCGGGCTCGTACATGCAATGTTGTTTGCCATACAATACCTTGTCGGCAAATGAATACACAAAAGGTGAATGAACACCATGTCGGTTCGTACTTTGAACCAGATAAATGAGATAATCGAAGATACCAAATAAGCCGTTTAGGCTCATGATTTCACACTTTTCAGCACTTTCAATTCTTGCTGTGCTTTTGCAATCATTTCTTTTGCCTTCGCAATATTGTCATCGAATTGTTTGGTGAAAACCTCGGCATTTTTGCTGTGCTTAAAGAATGCTTTGTTGTTTTCCATCGTAGCGATTTCATCGGTAAACTTAGCAATCTTCTCTTTGATCTTGCGCTCTTCCATTTGCAAACGTTTCTGACCATCGCCAGATTGTGCCAAAGAACTAAAATGCTCTTTTTGCATAGTGGTTCTTTGGTTGTTGCTAACCGATCTGAAACGATTGAAAACTTCATCTGCCAAAGCTTGATAAGTTTTGTTCAGCTGTTGATAGGTTTTGCCTGAAACAAAGCCAGCATCATTCCACTGCTTCTGCCATTCTTTCAATTCTTTGAACAACAATTGATGATCGATAGATTCATTGGCTTTTAAGGCTTCCAAGCCCATAATTACCTCTTTTTTCTTGCCGATGGCTCCGCTTTCTTCTACTTTTCTCTGCTTGAACCATTCGTTTTTGCGGGCATAGAAATGATCAAATGCACTTCTGAATCGTTTCCAAACCAGTTCATTTTGTTCTTCTGGAACTGGTCCAACGGTTTTCCATTCATCCTGAAGTTTCTGCAATGCATCAGACGTTTTCATGAATTCATTGGAATCCTTCAAAGCTTCTGCCTTCACACACAAAGCTTCTTTTTTGGAAAGGTTGTCTTTCTTACTCGTATTTAAATCGCGGAAGAAATGCTTCCTTTCTCCATAGAATTGGTTGCGGATGGCTTTGAATTTTGTCCAAACTTCCTCGTTGTTTTGAGTGGGTACAGGACCAATTTTTTTCCATTCGGCCATCAACTCATCCAAGTCCTTGGCCATTTTTGACCATTCTTTGGGTTGGGTGGGTAATACTGCAATGCTGGTTTCGGCTTTTTCAATTAAAACCAATTTTTTGTCGAGATTTTTCTGTCTTTCAGCATCAATTTGTGCTTGTTGGGCACGCTTGGCTTCAATGACAATGTCAGATGCTGCTTTGAATCGCTTCCAAATGTCATCTGAAATCTCTGAACGAACCGGACCTGTATTTTTCCAATCCTCATGATATTTATTCAACTGAAGCAGGGCCTTACGGATGTTTGGCTCATCTTTTAATTGCTCAGCTCTCTTGATCAAATCAATTTTCAGTTCTAGGTTCTTGTCTTTATCAAGCTCCTTCAATTCATTGAATACTGATAATTGATTGTAAAATTGATCTACATAAAATTTGTATGAAGTGTAGAGTTCGTCCTGAAATTCCTTGGGAATTTGTCTTACCTCTCTCCATTGTTTCATGTATTCACGCAAAACGTCCAAACTTTGGTCGTTTTCCTCGGATTCAACCAATGCTTTGATTTTTTCTAAAATCAAACGCTTTTGGTTCAAGTTGTGTTGTTTTTCCTCCTCGGCCCGTTTTCTTTCTTCTTCACGACGTTTTTTGAATTCATTGATGACTTGATTGAGGGCCTGTTTGTTCTCATCCATCGGTGAAACAAATTCGCGAGGATCTTTACCATCTTCCACCCATTGTCTAATCATACCTGGACGTTCTTGTGCCAACAAATCGTCAAATACATTTCTCAATGCTTGCAATTGTTGATAGGCTTTTTTAACGTCAGTAGAGTGGATCAATTCCTTAGCAGCAGCAACCAATTCCTCTTTTGTGAGGCTAGAGTATTGAGACTCCATGGATACTTCTTCATGATTTTGCTCAATCAATTGTTCAACTACGCTAAGTTGTTCGGCATAGCTTTCAGCTACTTTGTCTTGTTCGTTTGCCATTGAAATAAAAGGTATGGGGGAGTGATGTATGATTTTATTTAATCGAGTGTTTGGCCAATAACATCCAAATGGCGGCCTCAGCTGCTTCGGATCCTTTGTTGCCCAATGCGCCGCCGGCGCGATCAAATGCTTGTTGTTCTGTATTGGTGGTGATTACACCAAAAATGCAGGGTTTGCTGTGTTTCAATGCCAACTGTCCAATTCCGTCTGTTACCGCATTGCACACAAAGTCGAAGTGTGGCGTGTCTCCTTTAATTACGCAACCCAAATTAATCACTGCATCGCAACCAGATTCAAACAACCATTGAGCGGCAGTGGGGATTTCAAAGGCACCAGGTACAGATACTTCAACAACTTCTAAAAGCTGATGTTCTTGCATTTTAGACAATGTGTCTAGTGCTCCTGAACGAAGAATAGAAGTGATGTGATTATTCCATGCAGCAGTCACTACACCTATTTTGTAGTGCTTTTGATTGAAAGAAAATGTAGGTGTAGGGGAAGAAGAAATGGATGTAGCCACCTGAACGATTATTTGTTCAATTCACCCATCAAACCTTTGAGGCGATAGATGTATTTCTCTGCTTCCTGACCTTCACGTGTAGCACCAAATTTGCTATCCAAGGTTTCGTAACAAGATAGGGCTGATGAGTAATCTTTCACCAATTCATAATGAACAGCAGCCTTTTGATAATAAGAACTTGTGTATTCGTTGTCACCCAATTTGGCGGCCTTTTCATACAAGTCAGCGGCTTTGTCTAATTTTCCCAAACCACTGTAGCAGGCTGCTTTAGCGGCAATGGTAGAAGGTCCTAAAATTGCATCTCCACCAGAAAAATTATCCAAATGATCCAATGCCTTTTGGTATTCACCTTTTTTAAGGAAAGATAAACCAGCCATCAAGTGGGCTTCTTTTCCTTTTTTGGTGAAACTGTATTTGCTAGAAAGCTCGACAGCCGACATGATTTTGTTGGCTTTGTCGCCTTTCAATACAACGTCCAAAGAATCGGTTTTGAAGTAATGCCACAATTTGGCAAATTTCACTTCAGCCTCTTTTTCTTGACTTGGTACGTAAAATTGGAACCAATATATGGCACCACCCACTATCAAAATCAACGCCAAACCAATGGTTTGAATGCGTTTGGTATTTAATTGGTAATAGTTTTTGATCGTTGTTTGTGCCGATGCAATGCTTTCTTTAATGTTCATAAATCAAATTAGAGGGCGCGAATATAAGAAATTTCGTGATTAGTCTGTAATGTATGGGTAGTCGTTTTCAATGTAAACATCCGTAAATAACTCAGATGCGTCTGGATAGGCTGAATTTTCTGCGAATTCTACGCTGGCATTCACCAATGTGATGATTTCATCTTCCATCGCGTCAAGTTCCTTTTCACTGGCATATTTTTTCGACAAAATGGTCGCCTTTGTGGTTTCCAATGGATCTTTGGTTTTGTAATCAGCGACTTCTTCCTTGGTTCTGTAACTCGCTGGGTCACTCATACTGTGTCCACGGTAACGATATGTTTTGATTTCCAAGAAAACAGGTCCTTTGCCAGATCTAGCATGTTCACAAGCATTGTAAATCGCTTCATGAACCGTTTCACATTTCATACCATCCACTTGGAAACTTGGCATATCATACCCCAAACCGATTTTATAAATATCCAATAAGTTTGTTGTTCTCTCTACACTGGTTCCCATTGCATACTGATTGTTTTCACAAATGAATACAACTGGTAGTTTCCACAACATGGCCATATTGTATGCTTCATGCAATGCACCTTGTCTTGCAGCACCATCGCCAAAGAAGGTTAAACTCACATTCCCTGTATTGTTGTATTGTTCAGCAAATGCCAAGCCAGCACCCATTGGAATTTGAGCACCCACAATACCATGTCCACCCACAAAGTTGTGTTCCTTAGAAAACATGTGCATTGATCCGCCTTTTCCACCAGTACATCCCGTTTCTTTACCGTACAATTCAGCCATCACAGCGTTTGCACTGACACCCATTGCCAAAGCATGACCATGATCGCGATATGCGGTAATCACTTTGTCGCCTTTCTTAATGGCGGTCATCATTCCAGCAGTAATGGCTTCCTGACCAATGTATAAGTGGCAAAATCCTTTGATTTTTTGCTGCCCGTACAATTGTGCCGCTTTTTCTTCGAAACGACGTTGTAACAGGATGCTTCTGTACCAATTGAGATATTCTTTCTTACCGAATTTCATTTGCTTCTAATAAAGTGAGCGCAAAAATAAAACGAAACCTTGGATTCTGAATCATTTACACCAAAGTAAATGCTCAATATCACTTAAATCTTCTCTTCGATGTTCTTCACTTTGTCTTTGATCAATCCGATTTCTCTTTGAATCATCCGAATCGCTGGACCAATGTCATTACTTTCTGTTGCTGTGGGCTCTTCGAATTTGGGATTGATGTAGTTTACAAATTTCCAGATCTCCAAAATATCATCTACTTTCACCGTATACGGGCTATACAACGTATTGGTGCTGCACAGCAAAAATGTACCGTCTTCCTCAATGCGATTGTACAACACTTTAAATACGATGCCATCGTCTTGGGTAATCACGATATATGGATGCCCGTTGCGGACCAAGTTCCAATCTTGTACATATTCACCCGTGACAAAAGCACCATCCGATACAGGTGGCATGCTGTCGCCTGAAATTGGGAAACTTCTGTATTTTCTGTTTGCCGATAAAAAGGGGAGATTGAATGCTGGTAAGGTCTTGATATAGTCGGGGTCTGCATAGCCCGTGGTGTAACCCGCTTTGGCCTTCACTGAAACCAATTCGATGTTCTCTTCATTCTCTGAATTGATGGTTGTGGCCAATACCCTCAATCGTGTGCCAGATAAGTCTAAATCAAATCCTTTCTCCAATTGTGACAGTTGAAGCTCATTTAATTTGCCCAAGTCAATCCTTAACAGTTTGTCGATGTTGATTTGAAAAAATTCAGACAGACGTATCAGAATTTGAATACCCGGTTCCGCCACGCCATTTTCATAACTGTTGTAAGCCGAACGAGTGAGCAATAGGCTTTTGGCAACGTCTTCTTGACTTCTTTTGCGACGCTTTCTGAGTAGTTTGAGGTTTTCTTTGAGATACATTGTTAAAAAATTTGACAACTTAATGATTGGTAAATGAACAACATTTTTTTCGAATTGTCAAGTTTGTTGATTTTTTATTGTCATTTTTTTTAGCACATCGAAAATTGTCTATAAATTGGTGATTCAATATTTTGATCGCGGTTTGTGATTCATTGGGTTTACCATTACTTTGTAACTATGAACTTCTGGCTGATCAAATCAGAGCCCTTCAAATACAGTTGGCAGCAATTTCAAAAAGACCAGCAAACATTTTGGGATGGTGTTCGTAATTACCAAGCTCGCAACAATTTGATGGCTATGGAATTGGGCGATTTGTGCTTGTTTTATCATAGCAACGAAGGCAAAGAAGTTGTGGGTGTTGCAGAGGTGGTTAAAACGCATTATCCAGACCCAACCACGGATGAAACCGCTTGGGTAGTTGTGGATTTGAAGCCTTCTTACCAGTTGAAAACACCTGTTTCATTGTCAACCATGAAATCTGATCCGCGATTGTCGTCTATCGGTCTGATAAAGCAACCCAGATTATCTGTGATTGCGTTAACGAAAGACGAATTTGATACCGTAATTTTGTTGTCCAATGAGCCAGCCTAAATTGCTCATAAGCACCCTGAAACTCAACCTCATTATCAAGAGGTTTGCATTGCAATTGATTGAAATGCATGGGGATTTTTCCAATTCTGCCATCATCGGTTTGCAGCCAAGAGGCATCAAATTAGCCAAAAAATTGGCAGATGTAATCTCTGAAATTCAACCCTCTTCATTGCTGAAATATGGGGAGTTGGATCACACTTTCTTCAGGGACGATATCGGAAGAGGTGAAATTTTTATGCCGAAAAAATCATCAATCAATTTTTCAACGGAGAACTTAAATATCATTTTAATCGATGACGTGCTTTACACCGGCAGAAGTGTTAGGGCTTCCATCGATGCATTGATGAGCTTTGGTCGTCCAAAACAGGTAGAATTAATGGTTTTGGTTGATCGAAGATTTCAAAGAGAACTGCCCATATCGCCCAATTATGTTGGGGTGGTGGTGGATTCAAGAAGCACCGGTGAACATGTCAAAGTAGAATGGACCGATGATGTACAACAAGTTTGGTTATTAAGCAACAAAGAATGACAGCGCAGCCACCCATAAAACATTTGTTAGGTATTAAGGGATTGAATGCGTCGCACATTCAAACCATTTTTGAAACCGCCGACAATTTTAAAACATTGCTCAACAGTCCGGTAAAAAAAACGCCGGCATTGCGCGATATCACCATCGCCAATTTGTTTTTTGAGAACTCTACCAGAACCAGGGTCTCATTTGAATTGGCAGAAAAACGTTTGGGCGCTGATATAATCAATTTTTCTAGTTCCTCATCCAGCGTAAAAAAGGGGGAAACTCTCATCGATACGGTAAATAATATCTTGTCGATGAAAGTGGATATGGTGGTAATGAGACACCCCGCACCAGGCGCATGTATGTTTCTGGCCAAACACATTGATGCACAAATAGTGAATGCCGGAGATGGCACGCATGAACACCCCACGCAAGCATTGCTAGATGCCTTTTCTATTCGTGAGCAATTTGGTGATGTTGCAGGTAAAAAAGTGGTTATCGTTGGTGATATCCTTCATTCCCGAGTGGCGTTAAGTAATATTTATTGTTTGCAACTGTTGGGCGCGGAAGTGATGGTTTGCGGACCAGCAACGTTGATTCCCAAGCACATCGCAAATTTGGGAGTAAAAGTGAGTCACAACCTCCAAGAAGCTTTGAATTGGTGCGATGTAGCCAATATGTTGCGGATTCAATTAGAACGACAAGATCAAAGATATTTTCCATCATTGAAAGAATATTCGAATCTGTACGGTTTAACAATGGACAAACTGAATCGGCTGAACAAAGAAATTTGTGTGATGCACCCGGGTCCAATCAATCGCGGCGTAGAAATTAGCAGTGATGTGGCCGATAGCGATCAAAGTATTATACTGCAACAAGTTGAAAATGGTGTTGCCATAAGAATGGCGGTTCTCTTTTTGCTTGGACAGCAGCGATTATAATTGAAAAGAATGACAGAAATCAACAATTGCAATCCTATCCTCGTTGAAAATATTCGCGGCGAGGTTGTAGAGAGTTTTCATAGAGGTTCGTTTTGTGTAGTAGATAAGGCAGGACAAATTTTATGGTCACAAGGCGATATTTCGCAAGTTTCCTTTCCTCGATCAGCCCTAAAGTATTTTCAGCACATTCCATTTTTGCTCTCAGGTGGATTTGATTCATTTGGATTTTCCGATAAAGAATTGGCAATTATGTGTGCATCCCACAATGGGGAAGACATGCACCTTGAAGCCGTTGATGTAGTGCTTGATCGAATCAAACTCGATGTCACTTCTTTGAAGTGTGGGCCTCAGCAACCAACAAGAAAAAGTGATTTTGTTTCTCTCATAAAGGCCAACAAGGAACCTTCGTGCATGCACAATAATTGCAGCGGAAAACATGCAGGTTTTTTAGCTCATTGTGCTTTTAATCAATTGGATACGATTGATTATTTGTCCGTTGAACATCCCTTACATCAGGACATTAAACGAATTACAGCTCTCTTTTATGAGATCAACGAGGATGAATTGGCTATTGGTACAGATGGATGTTCAGCGCCCATTTTTGGGATGCCTTTATACAACCAGGCGATTGCCTATAAGAATTTGGTAACAGATATGCCATGGAAAGATGAGGCGATGGCTTCGGCCTGTGATAGAATCGTGAAATCAGTTACCCATTACCCAGACTTGATTGCGGGTACCAAGAGGTATTGCACGGATCTTATGAAGGTTACCAACGGGAGGATTGTAGGAAAAACTGGTGCCGACGGCATTTATTGCTTAGCGGTGCCTCACCTAAATTGGGGCATTGCCATTAAAATTGATGATGGTAAAATGGGACCCCAGTATCAAGTGGCCCAAGAAATACTCATACAATTGGGCCTGCTCACGAACATCGAAGCAGAACAATTGAAAGTACATTGGCATTGTGATAATAGAAATTTCGCAGGCAATTATGTTGGAATATCCAAAGCCGTTGAATTACTTTGTCCATCCGCAATCAAACAATCGTAAATCATGGCCTTGTTTCTAGTTGAAAGTGAAATCCCGAGAATGGACGAGTCTTTGGCTCGATTAATTCCCAAACAAAGAGAATATGTGGACGAACTTTTTCAACGGGGTGTGATGCAGATGTATGCAGTGAATGATGGCATCGATAAATGGTGGTGCACCATTGAAGCAGATACCGAATCAGATGTGATGTTGATACTTTCTGAAATGCCCATCATTGAGTGGTTGAGTCCGGAAGTACATGGTTTGATGTTTTACAATTCAGCCGACCAGATGATTCCTCCCATATCTTTGAATTAGAATGACCCCAATCAAAAAATATGTAGGATTATTCCTAATTGTGAACGGACTAACGTTCAATCAAGTTTTTTGTCAGTATAAAACCTATCAGCCAGGATCAATCCAAGAGTCCTATTTGTTGATGAGCAACAAAGACGCGATCAATGGTTTTCGATTTTATCCGCAAACCAGAGAATTATTGAACTTGGTAACCCAAACCC
>JAIYBO010000204.1 GCA_027488495.1 Bacteroidota bacterium
GTTTGGCTCCAAAACAGCAATTTGCACCGTGTCGGTTTGACCTGCAGAGTCTCTTACCGTTACAACGTAGTTACCCGCAGGCAGGTTATTAAATTTAGGTGAATATTGATAGGGTGATCCACCAAAAATACTATACCTAAATGTGGGCATTCCGTTACTCACCTGAACTTCAAAGGAGCCATCACTACCTCCTTTACATTTAACGTTGGTTTTGGATTTTAATGAAGCCGAAGGTGGGCCATATTGATATACATTGGCATAACCTGTGTCAAGTCGCGTGGTTGATACATAAGCCGCAGCCTTGTTGGTTAACGTACCCGTAGTGCCAGTAGCTACCTTATATTTAAGTTTCAAGGTCTTGGTACTATTCGCCGGTACAAAAATTGAAACATTTCCAGAACTTGGGTTGGTATTTCCTCCATCAAATAACAAATTACCGGTTGCACCATTGGTTGGCAATGATGAAAAATCGGGTGCCGTATAATCAGATCCCGATGCAATATCAATAAATGTAAGACCAGTTGGTAATGTGTCAACAACCCGATCAACCATAACATCCGCAGCCGACGAGTTATTCAAAGCAATTGAATAAATTAAAGTATCGCCCACATTGTAAACTGACTTATTACACGTTTTGGTTACTGAAATGGCATTGGTGCCAGGGGACATTGAAATCCATTTGGCCAATATAATTGGCGTTGATGTTAGGTTGGACAAAGAATCTCCAACCTTTCCTTTGATGGGCCCACCTTGACGGTTGGCTGAAAGCGGGGCTAGCAAAGTTGAATCACCAAGGCCAACAATTTTCCATTTAAACAAAACAGAAACATCATATTGTGTAGAACCAGAAGCATTAAAACCTGCATCGAAATAAAGCAAATCCTCGTCACCAGCCACAACTCCCATATTCGTTGGGGCCGACAGTATTTTCACTTTCTCTAATCTTAATAAATTTGATTTAAATGTAACCAGTGTGCTGGGTGAAAATAACATTTCCTCATTGGTGCCAAAACCTTGAAAAGAAAATGTCACGGTATCCATAATCATGGCACCTAAAACCCTCAATTTACTCACTTTACTCTTCAAAGAACCAGCAGAGGCTGTTGTTACTATACCCACACAGTTGATGGCAGGGCGATATCTTTGAGTATTCACACCGTTGTCTGCAGTATAACGGAATCCTTTGGTTGAACCCTTGTCTGCACAATTGGCATGAACGTAGAAAAACGCTGTTTTTCGCTGGCCAGCAGCAAGTTTACCAATGGTGTACTTTCCACCGGATGGACCTAAAATTTTCCATCCCGTTGGCACTGAATCTAATGTTAAATTTCCCACATTGATTTCCGTAGCACCCGAATTATAGGCTTCAACAGCAACAAAAGAGGCAGTTGGGGCATCTACTCCACAGTTGTTTGCATCTACCGGAAATACGTTGCCAGATTTAAGACTGAACGACAAACTACTGCTGATGGTTTGCCCTAACACTGAACTAATTAGAAACAAAGTAGAACCACCCATTAGAGTGATTAATTTTTTAAGTCTATTATTTACCATAGAATATTTTTCAAGTTGTTTTGCATTGGGATTATTTGATGAAATAGTCGCCAATCTTACACAAAAATACAGATTGCTTACTTAATTGGCGTATTTCTTCGTGTATTGGCGATAAATTGTATACTTTTTAATACAGTAGACATTTATTAAACCAACACAGTTGCCTAAAACACAAAATCAATTTCACACCCCCAAAAGAATTTTTTTAATTTTTTTCAACTAGAAAATTACCCAATACATCAATACTGTAACAATGGCATTGGAAATGAAATTAACTCCATCATTGTTGATCCAAGAATACCCCATTGACGGTTTATCATCACTCCGAATCTCCGAATTATCCGTTAATTCTCCATTTTTTGTCAAATACTTTGCCTGAAAAACCTCTCCAATGATACTATCAACCAAGGTTCCCACCATTCCCAAAAGAAAAATCCATCCAAATACAACCCAAATTTTCATTTCCGCAATAACAAACCTCTCTTGTGAAATCAAAAAAACGCAAGAAGCGATCAATAAAGCACCTAAAACACCACCAAACAAACCAGCGATTGTCACACCGCCAGATAGTCCTTTAGGTACTTTTCTCCAACTCAACAAAAACCTAGGATTTCCCCCGAGCCATTGACCCAACTCACTACTCAAAGTATCAGCAGAGCTCGCCGACAAACTCGCCAAAGCCAAAACCAAAAATTTCTCTTGAATTACTGGATTGTTGTCAAATCCAAAAATATCGCCCAAACCCATTTCAAAACAGTAAGTAACCAATCCAAAAAATAAATAAATTCCACCGTTTGCCAGCACCTGCCAACGATCCCTTGGCTTACCATCCTTTTTATCTCCAAACTCATTATTCCCATTTTGTCTTCTCAATTTTCCCACCAATGTCGCGGAAGCCATAAACACGAGCAATGGCACCAATGTCCAATTAGACATCATTACCACCACAAATGCCAGTATCCAAGCCATGATTACCCCTGTTATTTCAAGCCAACCATACTTCAAAAGAATAAATCCAAACAATATAGACAGCACCATGTAATAGAATAAACCTTCGGGACCGGCATAAAAAATCAAGTGTGGGTAATTCATCAAACCCAGCCCCAACGACCCAGCCATTAACCAAGCGCTTATAACAACAAATAAATTATCACTGCCATTGGTTGAAATCAATTCAATCAACGCCAAAACAAAACCAAATACCAATATCTGCGGTAACAACACATCCCATCCAAATTGTCTTCCGTTGAGCTCCATAAAATCTTGTGTAAATTCAAGAAAAACCACACTAACGGCAACAGTAACTAACCAAAAAACTAAAAAACCAAACAACGATTTATTATCAGAGCCTACCTCAATAATTCCCTTTTTATTGGTCTTATTAATGAATTTAAAATTACTTCCCGCCGTAATTTGAGTTTGTTTTTTTTGCATGGACCACCGACCCAACCATCCGGCTAAGCCATCGGCAAATGCCAATACCATGAAAGACCAACCATTCATCCAAAGCAATAGCTTTAACATAGGTTGTTGATGAGAAGTCAATAAAAACGGAATCGTTGTTAGCACAGAATAGGTTAATGAAAAATACAATATACCCCATGATTTTCTAGGGTTCTCATTAATACTACCCATTTCCTCAAACCATCCTTTGCGTATCATAAACAACAAAGCCCCAGACGACATCCACGCGATCAGAGGTACCCAAACAGACATCACGAACATCGATACATACGCCGCCATAAAAACCACAATGATGTGAAGTGCTTTTCGGAAATAAAAACGCAAATGAGGGTATTTCTTTTCCGAATAGTTCAATAGCAGGATCACGACCAGAACAACTACCACAACCAACCCTAACTCAATATCTGGAATTTGCATGCATCAAATAAACACAAATATGTTGGATTGGTTGTTACTTTTGAGGATGCTTTCACTGATTTGGAAATTTTCTCGACCGCATACCCTCATCGGTACTAGCATTAGCATCATTTCATTGTTGCTGCTTGTATTATATGCATCTCCCGTTCCAAGCGATATCGAGCCCAACAACATTTCTCAAACAGCCAAAATCTTACTACCAAGCCTTGACCATTTTGGACCAGAATTGCCATCGCATCAAAGCAAAATCACCGGTTTCATTCCTGTATTAACAGCAAAAATATCCGCATTTTTTTATCTCCTA
>JAIYBO010000205.1 GCA_027488495.1 Bacteroidota bacterium
CGTTGATTCAATGGGGAAAGGGCAAGGTCATTTTTACACTGTCGACCGCCAATTTTTTGCTGTTGCTATTGCTCAGTTATATCGTTTTTGCCTTTATCAAAATGCCAGTGATGTACGATGCTTGGCGACATTCACTGTTTTTGTTGTTGCCCGTGGTGGTGCTGTCGGCACGTGGGTGGGTCACGCTGTGGTTTTGGGCATTGGGCTCATCGCTCAAACAGAAGGCCCTGACGTTTTATACGGGCATAGGTTTAATCCAGGGTGTGTTTTTTGTGGTGCCGGATCCGTTTATTGCCTTGTTTGATGATTTTAATCGAGCAAATGAACACACTGAATTGGGCTATGAAAGTGGGCAGACGTATTTCAATGGATTGGGACATAAATTGATAAAACGATACCCCATGCAGGTTGATTATTGGCATCAGACGAACTATCAGGCATTGGAATGGGTGGGCAAACAGTTGCCCGCGGATGCATCGGCCTTGGTGATCGGAAAGGGGGAGTCGTTGATGTTGAATGCGATGTTGTTGCCAAGTGCATTGCAGTGGAGAATACACACCGTGACGCCGGAGTTTTTGGATTCCACGGTTACGCTGGCATCGATCAATGCCATTTGGCCCGAAGTGAAAGCGAAATTGAAGGAAATTCCACCTAAAACTTCATCGAACCTAGCGATGTCTCACGAGAGGATACCACCCATCAAGCAAGTTTATTGGATAGCCTTTGGTGATGAGCTGCAATTGAAAGAGCCATTGGAACCCACCATGTATGGGGTGGTTTCCTGGGAATTGGATCAGTCGTTTTATCGCTGGAAGTTGCCCTTGCTGAGGATTTACCGGGCTGTTTTAAAGCCAACGAAATAGTTACATGTAACCGTTATTCACTAGGTAGCGGGCCAAGTCTTGGGCTTCCGTGATCATACCCGTATTGATTTGCATGCTTCGGTTGTCTAAGGTGGTAATCACGGTGAAATCATGGGAGGTGGCTCCGTAGGCCGTGCAGCGGGCGATCATCGTGCCGTTGGGCAGATAGAAGGTTATTTCGTTTTGAATGGTGCTGTTGGTGGCTTGCTTGAACTGGTTGAAGGTGCCAATGACTTTGAAATCTTGAATGATTTGGTTGCCTTGGGCTTGGATCATGCCATTTTTGCTGCGCTCTACTTGGCCGTAAGGATTATTCGGATTCATGGGCGTGGAATTTTGGTAGACCACCACACCGGTGTTGATGGTGGTGCTGTTGGTCATCGTGCAGAATTTTCGCTCCGAGTTGGCATTGTAGACGCCATCTTCAAACAAGTTGAACTTTGCGATGTCGCGAATCAATGCGTTCTGACCGCCCATATAATTGATTTTGGCATTGCTGGCTACAAATACGATTTCGAAGAATCGTTTGTTGGGGTCGTTGTTGGGCAGGTATTCGTTGGTTTTGAGGTTGATCCAAAAGGCCTCTTTTCCATTGAGGGCTTTGCAGGTGCCTTGAATCAAGCTACCCAAGAATTTCTTTTCGGTGATGAACAAACAGTTGGGTTTACCCATGTAGTAAATGGTATCGCCCAGTAAAATGCCCTTCTTCTTTTCAAGTGATTTTTGGATCACTTCTAGGCGTTTGGATTGGTCGCCATCGTCTTTGCCTTTGCCTTTGTCAACCTTGACTTCGGTATCGTTGTCATTGTCGTTATCGTTATACTGCGCTGAAACACGGTTATTGAGTCCTGCCATCAGAACCACCAACATCAAAGAATTTTTTAGGGTCTTCATTTTGAATTTATTGTTCAAAGGTCAGTGATGCGCTCGTCGATAACCAAGGAAAGTATCAAATAATCGATAAAAAATGACGTTTAGTGGGGGATGATGATGATGAAAAAGTATCAGTATTCGCTCAAAGCAACCCTTTTGATGGCAGTAACCATGTCGTTCCAAGTACGGGGTACTGCTCAATCGGTGTATGTGAAAATGGGCAAGGGTTGGTCTTACATCACGGGTGCGCAGCGGGCTGTGAACGACAGTAACCGGGTGAGTTATCTCATTGGGACCGAGGCTCCATTTGGAAAACGGGTCAACAATTTTCACGATATGGAAATGGTTTACGGGCATGATTCTGAATTTTTGGATGCGCACTTATCTGCTGCAGAGGTTTACGAATCGAGCAAGACGGTGGATGGCCCGGCGTTTTTCATGGCAAAAACCGAGGTAACCAACGGAGAATATCGAAAGTTTGTGGAGTCATGCATCGCCCATCGGATGAAGGAAAATCGCCCAGAAATCGCCCAGAAATACAAGTGGGAGTCTCCAGAATATGTGCAGGCGGTTCAGGCTTGGTTGGAATCGAGCTCGGGAACGGCTGCGGCTACAAATTGGGGGGAATTGTACATGCGGAAGTTGGACTGGGGCAAAATTACTTACAGGGGCGAATCGATTTACCCGAATACCCAGGTCTGGATTTCTGATTTTATGATGAGTTACAATGAGCCGATGCGCGATTATTACTTTGTTCATCCGGCCTACAACGACTACCCAGTGGTTGGGGTATCCTATTTGCAAGCAACGATGTATTGTCAGTGGTATTCTGATGCCTACGGACAGAGGGAGAAGGATGAATACCAAATCGTGTATCGATTGCCGTCGGAGATGGAGTGGGAACGTGCGGCATCGGTGTTGGCTGAAAAGCGTTCGAAGAAATCGTCGGGTTCACCGGTGAACAACAATTTCATGCGCAACAGCAAGGGTGCTTATATCTCCAATTTCCGTCCTTCAGCGAACAATTTTGGTCAAGACGGCGCGATGTATCCCGCTCCGGTTCAATCGTATTACACCAACGATGCGGGCTGTTACAACATGCAAGGGAATGTGGCGGAGTGGACGTCTACGGCGTTGGTTTACCCAGTTGGCCAGTATACC
>JAIYBO010000009.1 GCA_027488495.1 Bacteroidota bacterium
CATTTTCTGTTCGATTTCACTGAGAGCATAGAACAAATGGCTTATGATGTGGAAGGTGAATTGTCGGGATGGGATGTGGGCTCGTTGATGGGTGGGGGCGTTGACGCGGGAATTGAAGATGCCCACGTATTGGTCACCGGGGGTGGGATTTCTGCACAAACCGTTGAAGCCGAAATGGAATTGTGGTTGAAGAATTATTCGGTCATGGGCAGGGATTTGAGTGATGTGAAACTGAAAGGAAGCATCGAACCGAAAGAATTTTTGGTTGATTTGAAATCACTAGACCCTTCGTTTGCCTTCGAGTTGGATGCTGCGGTTTTGGGGTGGGCAGAAAAGCCCAACTTGGATGTGAATTTGTATGCCAGTGAAATGCGTTTCGATGGTCTGGGTTTGGAATCGTTGCCATTGACATTTAGTGGAAGCGCTTCATTGATTTACGGTGGAGACGATTTGAACAGCGCCAACGCAACCTTGGAGGTGAATCAATTGGTGGCCGACCATGGCAGCATTCGATATTTTTGTAATAGCCAGCAAGTGGTGAAGGCAGAGAATGGGGGTTGGCAGTTTTCTGGGGATTGGTTCAATGGATCGATTGGTAAGGGATTTGATGTTTCAGAAACGCAGCAAGTGGCCCAATTGCTGTTACACAATGCAGTTCCCGAAAGGTTTGATGCGCCGAAGGGATTTGTGCCACAGGATTTTGATTTCGACTTGCAATTGATACAAACGAGTTGGCTGTCTACGTTTGTTGAGCCATCGCTACACTCGGGCCCGATCAATCTAGTGGGTGGTTTCGGTGCAAAACAGAAAGAAGTTCAGTTGGTGCTGGGTCCCATGGATGTGGAATACAAAGGGGCAGAAATTCAACGCCTCAAGCTTTCGGCCAATACCAATTTACAGGGTCAAACCGAACTGTTGGTCTCGGCCAAGGAGATTCAAATCGGACAAACACAATACGATCGTTTTCAAATCAAAGGCTCTGTTGATCATGGGTCTATGAGGGTTGGTTTTGATTTGCACGACAAAAAAAATCGGTATAATTTCAACTTCAATGCCAACAGTGAGGTGAGTAAGGATTCTTTACCAACGGATATCACCGCGGCCAATTTTCAAATTAACAATGAGCCTTGGCAGTTGGATCAATCCTCTCATATCACGCTGAAACGCGGAAATCGCCTCGATGTGAGCAATTTGATGGTGAATAGTCAACGCCATTTTGTGGAGATGTATGGCGTTCTCAGCGATAGAGCACAAGATACTTTTACATTAGAATTGGGGAACGTGACCCCAGAGTTGCTTGCGCCATTCTTTCCGGAGGGCAGTTTTGATAGCTTGGATTTTCATATGGGTGGTAAGGTGAAAGTGGCCGCGGCATTGGGAGATTTTAAGTTGGTGGGTGAAAATTATTTGAATGATTTGAGCTACATGGGCTATCGCTATGGAAGCTTTAACCTGAATTTCAAAGAAAGTCAGTCGGCGGGTTTGTTGAATGTGCAATTTTCGGGGCGAAAGGGTGTGATGAAGGAGTTTGCCTTTCTGGGAACACTTGATATCAATGGGACAGAGCCTCTTTTGGATGCGGTGATGGACTTGCCACTGAAGACGCCGGTGAGTATTTTACAACCTTTTTTGAAAGACATCGTAACCACTGAAACGGGGAGTGTGGATGGACGAGTTAGGATGCAAGGGGCCTTGGGTAATTTGATTATGCAAGGCAATCTCAATGCGAGGGATGTGCGGCTGGGTGTTGATTATTTGAAAACCAAATATCACTTTGATGCGAGTTTTCAGGTTCGATCCAATGGGATTTTTACCACTGAACCAATTGTTGTTTACGGTACAGCCAAAAAGGGTACGGCCAAAGCCACGCTGGCTTTAACGCACAATCAATTCAAGGATTTGGCCTTGGATCTTCAGGTGTACGATGCCAAGAACATTCGGGTGATTCAAACCACGGAGAAAGACAATGATTTGTTCTTTGGTACGGCTTGGGGCACTGGAACTTGTAGGATTGTTGGCCCCATCAATAAGGTTAGCATCAAAGTAGACATGGCGCCTGGAAAGAACAGTAAGCTCAGTATCCTATATCCCACCATGAGCGCAACGCAAGTGGCAGGGAACATTACTTTCCGAAATCAAAAAGGCGTGGTTGTGGGCAAGTCAAAAGCAACGGGGAACAGTGGGCTTGGGAACATCGAAATCATCGTAAGGGCCAATCCTGAACTGGAGGCGGAATTTTTGATCGATAAGCGACTGGGCGATTTGATTCGTGGCAGAGGCACTGGCGATATTCGGATCTTGTACGATGAAAAAGAGCGGTTTTATTTGAATGGACAATATACCATCAAATCTGGGGAATATGTATTTTCATTGCCTGGTATCAATGTGTTAACGAAAAAAATCACTTTGGACGAAGGAGGTAGAATAACCTGGGTTGGTGATCCCTATAATGCCAATTTGGCTTTGTCTGGAAGGCTCGAAAAGCGCATATCGCCCGCGCAGTTGATGATGACTTCTGGCGCGTCTTCTGGCTCAACTTATCCGCCCACATTGATTGTGAGTGTGCTCAACATTTCGGGAAGTTTGCTGAGGCCGCAAATTGGCTTTGACTTGCAAGCGCCAGAATTGGCCAACAGCACGGGGAGCAACAGCGAAGTGAATGCCGTGATTCAAAGAATTCGCCAAGACAAAGACGAAGTGATGCGTCAGTCGGTGGCACTGTTGATTTTTGGGAACTTTTTGCCGCCCTCGTTTTCGAGCGGAAATCCAACATCTGGAAGCGTAATCAGTGGCGCAGGGGTGGCGGGGAACAGCGTATCGAATATCGCCTCAAGTGTAGTGAATGATTTGTTTTCGAAGTATGGCATACCCACGCGCATTCAGGTGAATATCGATGATGTGAGGAGCAGGGCGGGAACTGCGAGCAACGCCCAGGTGTTTGTGAACAGTGAGTGGTTTTTGTCTGAGCGATTGAGGTTGGATCTCAATTATGATCCTACGGTGGCGATGTTGGTGAACTCGGTGGCTGTGCCTTTCAATTTCAACTTGGAGTATATGACGCGCAATGAAAATTGGCGGTTGAAAATGTTTTCTCGCAGTAACAATGTGCTTTTGCAACAAGGCGGAACAACAACCAATGGCGTATCGGGAAATACCTTGGGCGGCGGTGTGGTCTATCGTCGGGAATTTGAAACCTTCCGCCGAAAGAAAGAAGTATCAGCGCCGGTTGGGGAAGAGAAGCCAGTGGAATAGATTAAATTTGAAATCAGTTTGAATGATGAATCATCGCATTTAAAACAGGAAATTCCCATTGCCATAAATCTAAAATCATTTGAAACCTGGAATTTTTATCACGGAAACAGTGCGGGTATCGGTATCTGCCATACAGCAAAACAAATTGCGTAGCGTGTTGTCTGTGTTGGGTATTACCATTGGTATTTACTGCATCGTTGCGGTTTATGCTTTGGTTCATTCATTGGAGATGAACATCAATCAACAGTTTACCAAGTACGGAACCAATGTGTTGTTTGTTCAAAAATGGCCATGGGATGAATTTGGGGGCAATTATCCTTGGTGGAAGTATTTGAGTAGGCCGGTTTCTTCGCCCGCGGAGGCGTATTTTTTGGAGTCGAAGTTGCCAAAAGATCGAACAGCCAATGTGGCGTATTCGTTTAGCAGGCAGGAGAAGGTGGCCTCGAATGGCGTAACGTTGGATGGGACCAAAGTAGCGTGTATTTCACACGGGTACATGGAAATTCAAAATTTGGCTGTGGAGTTTGGACGATTGTTTACGGTGGAAGAGAGTGGTAGTGGACAGCCCGTGGTGATATTGGGGAATACGATCGCCCAGCAATTGTATGGCGGTGGCAATGCAGTGGGTGAAATGCTTCGCATCGGCAACCGCGTTTGCAGGGTGGTTGGGGTGTGTGCGTTGGAAGGGCAGAGTATCATCAACAATTCAAAGGATGAGCAGGTGTTTGTACCATTGAAGATGGGTTTGGGCATGTATTCGTATCGAGAGAACGATGATGCGCAGGTGATGATTCAGGCCAAAGAGGGCGTTTCGCTGGATGATCTCACTGTTGAGGTATCGCAGTTGATGCGTCAGTTTCGGAAAATCAAGCCGGGAAAGGAAGCCAATTTTGCGGTGAATCGAATGACAATGATCACCGAGGCCGTGTCGCAATTGTTTTCTCAAATCAAGAACATTGGTATTGTGATTGGGGGATTTGCGATGATTGTTGGATGTTTTGGTGTTGCCAACATTATGTTTGTGAGTGTAAAAGAGCGTACCAAGGAAATTGGCATTCAGAAGGCATTGGGCGCACCCCACATTTTTATCCAATTTCAATTTTTGTTGGAAGCCATTTGGCTGTGCGTGATAGGCGGTGTAATCGGGATGATTTTTGTATGGCTCACTTTTTTGGGGTTGAATGCATTCCTTCAAAAAACGATGGGTGAGGGGTTTGCGCTGGTTTTGAGTGCTGGCGACGCCCAATTGGGGATTTGGGTTTCGGCCTTGGTGGGGATTGTGGCTGGTTTTATTCCAGCAACACAAGCTGCGAGATTGAATCCGGTGGAAGCGATGCGTGCAAAGTGAGGCATTGCAGGATCGGCCTGAATGATACTTTATTGCTTCATTCTTTTGTAAATAAACGGTTAATCTTTTTGATTTTCTCTGTTTAAACAAATCTTTTGACGTTTGCGTTGTTTCTTTGCGACAGTATATGAATTTGAGGTCAATTGTTTTGTGGTTAATTGTTGTTTTCGGGCAATTTTCTGTGCTTGAAGCACAATATGATCGATCTGGTGCGATGAATGGCGTTCAAGGTCAATCAAAACCCTCAAGTTATGTCATTTACGGCAACGTGTTGGATTCAACAACTTTGAAGCCCTTGAATTTGGTGGTAGTTGAATTGGTGAAGTTGGGTGAGAAGCCATTGTTAGAGGGTGGATTGACTGACACGACAGGAGTTTTTCGAGTTTCTATTCGTTCGGGCTTCGGCAAATATGTTTTAAAGCTAACAGCGGTAGGGTATCCGGTTTTGGAAATCGCGGATACGATTGAATTGAGTGAGCAACAGCCAACATTTAATTGTGGTAAGATATTGATGAATCGCTTGGAAGGCGTTGCCGAAAAAATGGAGGGCGCCGAAATTCGTGTATCGGGTCCAGTGATTGAAAATAAAATAGACCGTTTGGTGTACAATGCCGGACAGGATATTACGGCCAAGGGTGGTTCAGCATCCGATTTGTTGGCCAAAGTGCCGATGGTTGAGGTGGATATGGATGGCAATGTCTCAATTCGCGGTAGTCGGAATTTACGGGTATTGATCAATGGAAGGCCTTCTGGAATGATGGCGGGTAGCATTGCAGATGCTTTGCGGTCTTTGCCTGCCGATGGTATTGATAAAATCGAAGTGATTACCAATCCAAGTGCGAAGTATGATGCCGAAGGCACTGCGGGGATCATTAACATCATTTTGAAACAAGTGAAGCTGAAGGGCAAAACGGGGAATATTAGCAGTGGTTTGGGTACCAGAAGTGCCAATTTGAGCGGCGATGTTTCTATTCAAAATGGGTCTACCAATTTTACTGTGCGTTTGGGAGGTCATTTTTGGCGCTCTTGGGGTGGTGGCAATACAGATCGAATAAACAGTATCAAAGGCATTGGCTATCAATTGAAACAGGAGAATGAGGTGAAAAACTGGGGCGGTGGTCCTAGACTTACTTTTAGCACAGATTTTCAGTTGGATAAATCAAGCGCGCTATCGGTGAGTACCACATTTAGTACAAGAATGCGGAATTCTGATAATGTGATTGAGACATTTACGGGATTGGAAGGACAGAATCTCGATTATTTATGGAAGCAGGCCACAGACAATTTTACCTATACATTGGGCATGGATGCCAATGTGGATTATCGGAAGAATTTTAAAAAAGCCGGTAGGGAATTGGGTATATCAATGCAATACAGCGGTAGTCAAGACAATACGGATTACTCCTTTTTACGATATGGGGTCTCAGGCACGGAGACGCGCAATGAAACGAGTTTGAATATTGGGAAAAACAATGAAACCACCATTCAAGTGGATTATACAGAGCCGTTGCACACGAAGCTCACTTGGGAGGTTGGAACAAAAACAACCTTGAGGGCTGTGAAGAGTGATTACCACTTCGATAGTTTCAATTACGTGAGCCAGGTGTTTTCCAGCATTGAATACAGAAACAATCAATTTGATTACTATCAAAATGTGTTTGGCGGATATTCTCAGTTTACGTACAATGCCAATTCACGCTATTCATTCAAAGTTGGTGGTCGGTATGAAGCCACTGAATTTGGTGGGGTATTGTATCAGCCAACCGTTGAGAAATATACGGGTAAGCCATACCAAAACTTCATTCCGTATTTGAACGTGAATCGCAAGGTGGGCAAAGGCGGGTATTTAAGGGGTACATACACCCAACGAATCCAACGTCCGAGTTTGTTTTATTTGAATCCGTATACCAATTTTTCGGATCCGTTGAACATTACAACGGGGAACCCAAGATTGAGTGCCGAGGTATCTAATAATTACGAGTTGTCAACTGGGAACTATGGTTCAAAAGGTGGTTGGGGTATGAATGTGTTTCACAGAAGAATCAACAATGCCATCGAGACCATTCGGACCGTTGGGGAGGATAAGGTATATCGCACAACTTACGGAAACATAGGACTCAATTATACAACGGGTTTTGATTTGAATACCAATTTGAAAGGGAAGTGGAAAGGCAATGATTGGACGATCAATTTCAATGGCGGATTGGGCTGGGTAGATATCCGCAGCGGTATGGATACGGGTATATTGAGTGGTGCTAGAAATCAGGGAATTACATACAATGCGGGTGTTCGATCAAGTTTGAAATTGAATAAGAATTGGCAAGTGGAATTGTGGGGTCGCTTCAATGCCCCAACATTTACTTTGCAGGGTACAGCAACCAATTGGTTCTTCCACATGATTGGTGTGAAGCGTAGGTTTCATAACGACAAAGGGGGATTTGGATTTGGTCTCGACAACCCATTCATTCCAAGAACCGACTTTATAACCAAGGCGAGCGGGCCAGATTTTAGTTATTATAATTTACAAAGAATCAATATGTTCGGAGTTCGTGTGAATTTCGATTATAAGTTTGGTTCTATGACCATTGAAAAGCCCAAGCCGGTTTTGCGAAAGTTGCAAAACGACGATTTGAAACCAGCGGGTGGGCAAGAAGGTATGTAACTTGTGGATTAGTTCGAAGTTTGGGAGTGAGATAATGTAAAACTTAAAAATAGATTTGTGATATGGAAATTACTGGTAAAATAGTTCAGACCTTGCCAAAGCAAACTGGCAACGCGAAAAATGGTAGCACATGGGAAAAGCAGGAGTACATCATTGAGGTGCCAGGTCAATATCCTAAAAAAGTGTGCTTCAACCTTTGGGGTGATAAAATTGGAAAATTCAATATCAAGGATGGCGAAGATGTAACCATCGCTGTGGATGTTGAAAGCCGCGAATACAATGGCCGTTGGTATACTGATATCCGAGCTTGGAATGTAACAAAGCAAGGTGCAGGGTCTGCCATTGGTGGAACCAATTCGGCCCCCAACTTTGACGCTGCGCCCATGGGTGATTCATCGTCTACTACGAATGCAGCCAATCCTTTCGAGGATGATGACTTGCCATTCTAGTCGATTTTAATTGTCATATTTTTTTCATGTGCAGTTCTAAGGAAACGGAAATGCACAGAATCGCGTCTAATACACTAAATTTGTATTATTCTTAACGATTCATGAAGAAATTTACTGTAAGAACGAGTCTGAAATCGCTGTTATTATCAACAATCGCATTTTTTGCTTCGATTCCATTTTTATCTGCCGCCAATTATTATGTATCAAAGTCAGGGAACGATGCAAATAGTGGCTTGTCTGTTTCTTTGGCAAAATTGACCATTAAAGCGGCCACGGATTTGGCTACCACGGGAGATGTAGTTTACATTTCTACTGGTTATTATGCAGAAATAGTTGCGGTGTCAAATTCGATGACGCTCATGGTTGATAGTGTTCAAGTAAATGAACTTACTATGAACAAAGCGGGAATTACTTTAACAATCGACGGTAATGCGAACGAAAAGACTTTCAATATCAAATCAAAGTTAACGTTAACAGATGGTTTGGTGAAAGTGGGTTCGTCGTTGGCTGCTTTAAGGGCGCTAGACGGTTGTACTGTGGGCGCCGGCACGAAGACCAGTTACATAGATGGTGCATTATATATCGGTTTAACCAGTGGGTCCACAAGTATGACATTTCCTCTGGGAGCAGGTACAGACTATCGCGCAGTGAGTTTGTCGTTCAGCAAATCCAATGGAAACTTAACTTATTTTTGGTTCCAAATGAAGCCCGGTGCGGCGGCGGGAAATGGTTCCTTACCAACCGGTATTCGCAATTTTTCGAATCGCAATCATTTTGTGGGTGGTACAGTTCCTGCCCTAGCAACCAATGCCTCAAATTTCACTTTGACATTGAGATACGATACGGTAGGTACTGATGACGGGGTTTATGAAAACTCAACATTGAGGATTTTGGGATACACCTCTTCAACAACATGGGTGAACCATGGTGGGACGGGTAGTGTGGTGCGCAAGGGTCAAATTCAAACCACGAGCATGTCTACCTTGGGCGGTACATTTTC
>JAIYBO010000227.1 GCA_027488495.1 Bacteroidota bacterium
CGCTGCGATGGGGTATGCCAATAAATTTGGTTGTCTTCATCCGGATCTGCCATGGGAAAAGATCCCGAGAGGTAGGCTTGGATGAGGAGTTCCGGTGATAGCATGGGTTAATTCGGATTGAATGTGGTTTTGGGTTGGGCGAGTTAGATTCGATGCAAAGATAATTGATGCGGTTGCCGCGGCCGCGGGTGGGCGCGGGATTTTTCGCGGTGGTTGCGGTTTTGTTGCGTTTGCCGCGGCCGGCAGCAAATTTGCGGAATTCGCAAAACGTTTGATGCGGGTTGCGGGATTCGCGTTTTGGCGAGGCCGAATTTTGTGGCATGGTTGGACCTGAATTTTTGTCGACATTTCGTTTGAAGCCCATTAAAACGATTGGTGATTGGGAAAATGCTCACTCTTGGAAGGTGAGTTTTGAATCGGAGGTGTATCGCCGCAAGCATTTGGCGACTGCGGCGGGCGAAGAGTTTCAATTATCTGAAGGTGAGCCCCAATTATCTGAAGGTGAGTTCCAATTTTCTGATGATGAGTCCCAATTATCCGATGGTGAGTCCCAATTGTCTGATGATGAGTCCCAATTGTCTGATGGTGAGTCCCAATTATTTGATGGTCATTTCCCATTACCTGAAGGTGAAATACCAATGGATCCGATACTCTTAGAAGTTATTCCGGTGGATTCTATAAAAGGAGATCCAATTCCGGTAGAAGAATACTCGGTGGATGAGATGTCGGGGAACCACCCACTTCAGTTCCGGTCCGGTAGTAATAAAAATCTTATTGAATTTCCCGAACGGTTGACGTTGGAGTTGACTTTGAGTGAGGTGGTGGATTTATTGGGGGTATTAACAGACCATTTTGATCGTCATTTTTGGTACGACGAATCGGGTGATGTGATTGATGAAATTCGGTCGCGAATGCAGAGGCAGGAATTTCGAAATCGCGATTTGGTAGAAGAAATAGGCAGTAAGGGTTACGTGAGTGATATTTTGAATCGCAGGAAGCCTCTGACATTGAGGACGGCCCGAGTGTTCAAGCATTTTTTTAATATCCCCGCGGAGTGGTTAATAACGGGTTACAAATTGGATCCTCGCGAGGTAGATGATTTTAAATTTAGCTCTCGCTCCAAAGTCGGGAAGATTCCCAATAAGAAAGCGATGCCGAATAGGGGTGTGTCAAACCCAATTCGCAAGAAAAACTCACAACAATCAAAATCCGATGCCAAGAAATTGGTTTTTGAAAAAGTTTTCCGGTTTTCTTAATTACGGGTCTATTATCCTATCCACGATCCTTCTATACCAATTACATTTCGGTTTCCCATTCAATTTCTGGTTACCTGATAACTTTCTTTTGCTCACCAATATGATAGGGTCGGCTTGCTGATTTCTTGCATAAGCATTCGTGATGGCTACCTCACTGAAATTGGCGAAGAGCAAGATTGGTACTTTTTAATACTTACAGTCGCTCACTATAATTTAATTACTAGGGGGAGGATGTAATTGATCCAACCGCAGCCTAAAGTTTGTCCAAGAATAAAGTTCACTTATATTGGTCTCCGGAGCATTTGTCTTTTTTAAACTTGGCTGTTTGAGAACTTGGACGCCATTTGAGAACCGGAAAAACGGCCTGATCAGTCAAAACGAGGTTCGTTGATATAGGATTGCAAAATGGCTCTTTTTCGCGGGTTTTGACCCCCTTTCAAGCGCCATTCCCCGAAAATTAACAACTATCCCATTTTAGTCCATTACAAGCTAAAAATTTTCGTTCACGAAAAGTGAACACTTGTCATTTTGAAAAATATAGGGTCACCCCGACAAATAAATACGCCATTTGTGAACCCGCACTCATTTGTGGCTCCATAAAAGGCTTAATTCAGTGCAATTAGAATCATTTTTGAGCCAGAAATTACCTTAATTTGAGCTTCATTTTGATTTATTCCGGGAAAAAAGCGCTGGAAGGGGCGCTGGAAGGGGCGTTGAAGGGCGATTTATTCGGGGTATTTGGGTAAAAATGGTTCTCTAAAAGTGTTAGGTCGAAAACTTGATTAAAATCAAACCCGCGTTTAAATTCCCCAGCGGTCCCAGGTCTTTTTGCCACTGGCGAAATAACCGGAAACGATTGAATGTTTCAAAGTGCCAGGCAATTCAGACAAAGGTTTGGCGCCGCTGGTGGCAGGGAACTGCGATTTGATGCGATCAAATTCGCGGTGGGCTTTCACAATTTGCGGAATGTGCGACCACTTGCCTTGCAACAAAAAGAATGCGCCGGCCAAACCATCGAGCAGTTTGCGGGCGAAGATGCGCACCGACTTCTCGCTGGGATGAAGATTCTTATGCAACATCAGCAAATTGTTGCGGAAATTCAAAAAGGTTTTGCGCGGACTTTGGTTGGAGAGTGTGGCGCCCCCGATGTGAAAAACGCGGGACCCAGGACATGACCAAATGCTGTAACCCATGAGTTGCAGTCGCCAGCACAAATCAATTTCTTCCATGTGAGCGAAAAAGGCAAGGTCTAAGCCGGCGGCGCGTTCCCAAGCTTCGCGCTTGATGAATAATGCCGCGCCAGAAGCCCAAAAAATGGGCATCGGTTCGTTGTACTGCCCCTGGTTGTATTCAACGTTGCCAAAAATTCGACCCCGACAAAACGGATACCCGTATTTGTCGATGAATCCGCCGGCTGCGCCGGCGTACTCAAATTTGGTGCGCTCGTAATAATCTATGAGGTGCGGCTGCGCCGCACCCAAATCCGGGTGTTGCGCAACCAATTTGAGCAATGGCGATAGCCATTGTTCATCAGGCTCCGCATCGGAATTCAACAAAACAAAATAATCCTCGGTGCACTGCTTCAATGCCTCGTTGTATCCACCCGCATAACCGGTGTTCTCTGAAAGCTGAATGAAACGGATTTCGGGGTAATGGCCCGCCATGAATTCCGCACTTCCGTCGTTGGAGGCATTGTCAACCACCGTGATCGTCGCTCCCGGGTGTTGACTATTCCGAATCACCGTTGGCAAGCATTGCTGCAACAGGTTGCGGGTGTTATAATTTAGAACAACGATATTTATGGTTGGGGATGACAATTCAGTGCGGATTTTTTCATTGGATTTTGGTTTCGATACTTGAATTCGGGTTTTTGCAGGAAATGTAATACCGTGAGGCTATGATTTCTTGGCTGGAATTCGAGTTTGAGAAACTTGATTTGCTGCAAATATAATTGAGACGGGGCTTAGAAGTTAATTGTCAGCCGCAACAGCATTTTTTTCGCCCCCAGCCGCTGAACCGCCTTTGAAGTTGTGAAAAACAAACTGGGGTTCGGGAGCCACCATCAAAAATACGCAGCATTTCACTTTGGGGTTGCCGTACGTTTTCAAAAACGCACCCAATCGCTCCTTCTGCAAAATGCCCAATTCCAAAAATCGCTCAATCGTAGTAGCATTGATCGAAAATGGAAAACCAAACTCGTCGCGGTCCACAATCATCTCGCCAATCTTGGCCTGCTCCTGGTGCGCCACATAAATGGGATGCTCCGTGAATTTTCCATCTACCATGTCGGTGCTCACCTCCAACAAAAAATCGTTCAATTCGCCCAGCTGGGCCTCCAATGATTTCAATTGGGATTCTACGATTGGATCGATTGACATATCTATTAGTGTTGAATGATGAATTTAGATGTAAAAGTGCGTGAACCCTCGCCGAAAACTTTCAAAAAGTATGTGCCGTTGGGCAAATTTGCTGTAGGAATCGAACCAAAATCGCCGGACCCAAAATCGCCCGAACTGCCTTCGCCAAAACGACCCTCCATCACCTTGTCGCCCTGTAAATTATATACGCCGTAGTTCAGGTTTTGCATCGACATCGCCCCGCGGACCGAAATCGAACCGCTACTGGGATTCGGATAAATCTTCGCCGAAAAAGATCGCAAAGAACCATTCACACCCACCTTCGCGGCCTTCAACGGCAAAGCAAACATGCCACGTCCGTGCGTAAACGCAAACAGCGTGCGGTCCTCGCGCATCTTGATCTCATGAACCGCCACATTGGGCATCCGATAGTCTTTGTGCCAAGTTTTTCCTGAATCGATCGTGTAGTACAACCCAAAATCGGTGCCTGCGAAAAACACCGCATCCGGATTCGCTGGGTCCACCGCCAACATGTTCACCGGCAAACCGGGGGGCAAATCGCC
>JAIYBO010000259.1 GCA_027488495.1 Bacteroidota bacterium
TTCTGTAACAACTGCTCGTGGTTGCCGCCAGGCAAATCGGTTCTGCCAATGCTGCCCCTGAAAATGGTATCGCCCACCAGTACTTGCTCGCCGACTTCGTCGATGAAAATCACATGTCCAGGTGCATGCCCAGGTACAAATCTCACCTGCAATTCCGATGCGCCAATGGCAATGACATCGCCGTGGGACAAATCGTTGGTAGGCAGGGGCGATGGGGTGTATTTGAGGTTCCATAACGCGGCCATGGTTTCGGAGCGATCGATCATTACAACGTCGGCCGGATGCAAATAATAAGGCAAATCATAGATTTGTTTCACCCACCAGTTGCCAAAGATGTGGTCGATGTGGGCGTGGGTGCCCAGCAGTAATTTGGGGGTTAAGTGGTTAGATTCAATGAAGTCTTGCAGTTGTTTGTGTTCGGTGGAATCATACATGCCGGCGTCTACGATGGCGCAATCCAGGGTTTTTTCGCACCAAATGATGTAGGTGTTTTCTTGCAAGGGGTTGAACGTGAACGATTGCAACTTCATGGTGCAAAGGTAGGGTTGGCAAAAGAAAAAAGGCGGCCCTTCGGACCGCCTTTTTTCATATTGTCGATTAGAAATCTTCGAACAGTAGATCTACTGATTTTGGATTCTAATTGTTTGGTTTACAAGTGGATGCACTCGCCGTAAGCTTGCGCTACAGCTTCCATCACCGCTTCGCTCATGGTTGGGTGAGGGTGGATGCTCTTCAAAATTTCCAAGCCAGTGGTTTCCAAGTTACGCGCCACAACCGCTTCGATGATCATGTCGGTAACGCCTTCGCCCACCATGTGACAGCCCAACCACTCGCCGTATTTCTTGTCGAAGATTACCTTCACGAAACCGTCTTTGTGTCCGCCTGCTGCAGCTTTACCGCTGGCAGAGAATGGGAATTTGCCCACCATGATTTCATATCCTTTTTCTTTGGCTTGTGCTTCGGTGTAACCCACGCTGGCCACTTCTGGGTGGGTGTAGGTACAACCTGGGATGTTGCCGTAGTTCAAAGGTGCTGGGTGGTGACCGCAGATGGCTTCAACGCAAATGATCCCTTCTGCGCTGGCCACGTGTGCCAATGCTGGACCGGGAACGATATCGCCAATGGCGTAAACGCCGGGGGCTGAAGTGCGATAGAAATCGTCTACAACCACTTTGCCTTTGTCTGATTTGATGCCCATTTCTTCCAATCCCAAGTTTTCGAGGTTGGTTTGAACACCGGCAGCGCTCAATACGATATCTGATTCCAAGGTAACCTCACCATTTTTGGTTTTTACGGTTACGATGCAACGGTCTTTTTTGATGTCAACTTTTTCAACGCTGCTTTCGGTTAAGATTTCGATGCCGCGTTTTTTGTATACCATAGACATTGCTTTGCTCACGTCTTCGTCTTCGATGGGAAGGATGCGAGGCATGAATTCTACGATGGTTACTTTGGTTCCGATGCTAGAATAGAAGTAAGCGAACTCCATTCCGATGGCACCAGAGCCAATGATGATCAATTCTTTGGGTTGTTTTGGCAATACCATGGCTTCGCGGTATCCGATCACGTGTTTGCCATCGATTTTGATGTTTGGCAATTCGCGACTGCGAGATCCGGTTGCGAGGATGGTGTGGTCTGCTTCAACGATTTGGGCTTTGCCATCGTCTCCAGTTACGGAGATTTTGCCTTTGCCGGCCAATTTTGCTGAGCCCTTGATGACTTCAATTTTGTTCTTTTTCATCAAGAAGGCGATGCCTTTGCTCATGCCATCGGCTACGCCACGAGAGCGCTTCACCATGCCGTCGAAATCCACTTTGTGGTCTTTCACGGTGATGCCATAATCGGCTGCGTGATTGATGTATTCGAACACCTGGGCGCTTTTCAACAACGCTTTGGTTGGGATACAACCCCAGTTCAAACATACACCGCCGAGGTCGGCTTTTTCAATGATGGCAACTTTCTTGCCCAATTGGGCGGCGCGAATGGCGGCTACGTAACCTCCAGGACCGCTACCGATGACTGCAATATCGAATTTCATGAATAGAAGTTTCTTAGATTGTGATGCGAAGATAATGGATTCTGTTGAATCACACCTTAAACTCGCTGGTTGTGTGAAAAGTTATGTTGGGATATTTTTCTTCGGCCATTCTGAGGATGAATCCTGTTTCGGCCAAGAAAACGGGTTGATTGTCTTTGTCGTAAGCGATGTTGGTTTGGCGATATTTCATGAAGTCTTTGAGGTCGGCTTCTTCGCCACTCATCCAGCAGGCTTTGTAGATGCTGCGCGCTTCGAACCTACATTTTGCGCCGTATTCGTGTTCTAGGCGATATTGGAGAACTTCGAATTGGAGTTCACCCACGGTGCCCACAAATTTTCGGTTGCCGAGTTCTTGTACAAACAGAGAGGCAAGGCCTTCGTCGGTGAGCTGCTGAATGCCTTTTTCCAACTGCTTGCTTTTCATGGGGTCGATGTTGATGAGTTCCTTGAAAATTTCTGGAGAGAAGCTGGGGATGCCTTTGAACATGAAGCTTTCGCCTTCGGTGAGGGTATCGCCAATTTTGAAGTTGCCGGTATCGTACAAGCCCACTACATCGCCGGGGTAGGCATCGTCCATCACTTCTTTGGACTGGGCCAAGAAGAGGTAGGGGTTGGCGAATTTCATTTGTTTTTCGAGGCGAACGTGTTTGAAGTTTTTGTTGCGTTCAAACTTGCCGGAGCAAACCCGGAGGAAGGCGATGCGATCGCGGTGTTTGGGGTCGAGGTTGGCGTGAATTTTGAAAATGAAACCGGAGAATTTGGCTTCGTTGGGTTCGATATCGCGCTTTGTGGTGGCACGAGGCAGGGGGTTGGGGGCTACTTCGATGAAGGTATCGAGGAGTTCCTGTATCCCGAAACTATTGAGTGCGGAGCCGAAGAAAACGGGTGCGGTTTTGGCGCTGAGGTAGTCTTCGCTGGAGAGTTCGCCGTATACGCCATCGATCAGTTCTACATCGTCGCGCAATTTGGTGGCGTCTTTGGCATTGAGGATGGCATCGATTTGGGGGTCTGCGAGTCCGTTGATATTGACCACGTCATCGGCCATTTTGGTTTTGCTGCTTTCGAACAGGTTGAGGGATTGGTTGTGGAGCAGGTAAACGCCTTTGAAATCTTTTCCGCCGTTGATGGGCCAGCTCATGGGGTGCACACCGATGTTGAGTTTGCCTTCGAGTTCTTCGAGGAGGTCGAAAGGGTCTTTGCCATCGCGGTCCATTTTGTTCACGAAAATGATCACGGGGGTGTTGCGCATGCGGCAGACTTCCATGAGTTTTTCGGTTTGTTCCTCTACGCCTTTTACGCAATCCACCACGAGGATTACGCTGTCTACCGCGGTGAGTGTGCGATAGGTGTCTTCGGCGAAATCTTTGTGTCCGGGCGTATCGAGGATGTTGACCCATTTGTTTTTGTAATGGAACGACATTACCGATGTGGCCACGGAGATACCTCTTTGTTTCTCAATTTCCATGAAATCGGAGGTGGTGGCTTTGGTGATTTTGTTGCTTTTTACGGCGCCTGCGGTTTGGATTTGACCGCCGAAGAGGAGGAATTTCTCTGTGAGGGTGGTTTTACCGGCATCTGGGTGAGCGATGATGGCGAAGGTTTTGCGTTTTGCGATTTCGGATTCAAACATGAACGGTAAAAAGTGCAAATTTAGGTGATTTTTGCGAGGGGTTGTGTGGTTCTTTGGGGGAGGGGTTGTGCTGCGATTTGTGTGGGCGATGGTGTTGGTTTTGCAGAATTCACAAAAACAAAATCCACAATGATAGTGAGTTGTGGAATATTATGCCGAAATTCGCGGACTTTTTAACAGATAAATGTCTACACCCATTCGAAATATCGCCATCATTGCGCACGTTGACCACGGTAAAACCACATTGGTTGACAAAATGTTACACCAAGCCCGTTTATTCAGAGACAATCAAGAAATTGGGGAGTTAATCCTTGATAACAACGATTTGGAGCGTGAGCGTGGTATCACCATTTTGGCTAAAAACGTGAGTGTTCAATGGAAGGGCACCAAAATCAACATCATCGATACCCCTGGTCACGCCGATTTCGGTGGTGAGGTAGAGCGTGTTTTGAACATGGCCGACGGTGTGTTGCTGTTGGTAGATGCATTTGAAGGACCTATGCCACAAACGCGTTTTGTGTTGCAAAAGGCCTTGGCATTGGGTAAAAAGGCCATTGTTGTGATCAATAAGGTGGATAAGCCAAACTGTGATCCCGACAAAACCCATGACGATATTTTTGACTTGTTCTTCAACTTGGGAGCCAACGAAGATCAGTTGGATTTCACCACGGTGTTTGGTTCTGGTAAGAATGGCTGGTTTGGCCCTGACTTTAAGAAGCCTACAGAGGATTTGACTTTCTTGATGGATACCATTTTGGAAGTTGTTCCTGCACCGATTGTGAGAGAAGGAACCCCACAATTGCAGATTACAAGTTTGGATTATAGCAATTACACCGGTCGTATCGCGATTGGTCGTTTGCACCGCGGTGGTTTGAAAGAAAACATGCCTGTTTCATTGGTGAAGCGCGATGGCAAGGTGGAAAAAACCCGTGTGAAAGAATTGTTCATTTTTGATGGTTTGGGCAAGAGAAAAGTGGAGTCTGTGGAGTGTGGAGACATTTGTGCCATTACCGGTATTGAGAATTTTGAAATCGGTGACACCATCGCAGATTTTGAAAGCCCCGAGGCGATGCCAACCATGAAGATTGATGAGCCCACAATGAGCATGTTGTTCACCATCAATAACAGTCCATTCTTTGGTAAAGAAGGTAAATTCGTAACGAGCCAAAAAATCAAGGAGCGTTTGATGAAGGAAACCGAGAAGAATTTGGCTTTGCGTGTACAAGAAACCAACTCTGCGGATCAGTGGTTGGTGTTTGGACGTGGTATTTTGCACTTGGGTGTATTGGTTGAGACCATGCGCAGGGAAGGATATGAATTGCAGTTGGGACAGCCCCGTGTAATTTTGAAAGAGATCGAAGGTAAAACCTATGAGCCCATAGAGGTGTTAACGGTGGATGTGCCCGAAGAACACAGTGGAAAAGTGATTGAGTATGCGAGTCAGCGCAAAGGCGAAATGACAAGCATGATGCCCAAGGGCGATATGGTTCGTTTGGAGTTTGACATTCCATCACGTGGTTTAATCGGTTTGAGAAACAACCTGTTAACTGCTACACAGGGTGAAGCGATTATGGCGCACCGTTTGAAAGATTTCGAACCTTGGAAAGGTCCAATGCCCATGAGAATCAATGGCGTTTTGATCAGTAAGGAAAAAGGAACGGCAACACCTTACAGTATGGATAAGTTGAAAGACCGTGGTACTTTCTTTATTCATCCGGGTGCGGAAGTGTATACCGGTCAATTGATGGGTGAGCACATTAAGCCTGGAGATTTGGTGGTGAATTTGTGTACTGCCAAGCAGATGACGAACTTCCGTGCTGCGGGTAAAGACGACAATACCGTTTTAGCACCACCACGTCAGTTTTCATTGGAAGAAGCCATGGAATACATCCAAGAGGATGAGTACGTGGAAGTTACTCCAGATAACATTCGTTTGCGTAAAGTCTATTTGGACGAAAACGAACGCAAGCGCGCGTCATCGAAAATGGGCTTGGAAGGATAATGAAAGGGCATTAATTTGCCTTCAATTATGCGCATTCTCAAAGAATTTCAAGAATTTGTGAACCGCGGCAACGTGGTAGACTTGGCCGTGGCGGTGATCATCGGTACGGCCTTTCAAAACATCGTGAACAGTTTGGTGAATGATTTGATCATGCCGCTCATCGCATTGTTGGGGGGATGGGCCAAATTGGATGATCTGAGGGTGGGTCCTTTCAATTATGGAAAGTTGATTGCCAATGTATTACACTTTTTCATTGTGGCTTTTGTGTTGTTTTTGGTGGTGAAAGCCATGAATAAGGCCAAAACCATCATCGTAAAGGATGAGGGCGATGAAAAAGCCGATGGCAACGTTCCATTGTTGTAATTGCCTTTGATACTGTTCAATTTCTAACACAGTGAGGGGATGTTGTAGAACTTCGATGGGTTTCTTGTATAGATGAGGGCGTACAACGAGATATTTGCACAGCAAATGCAAAAGGCGTTTTGGAAGATATTTTTGTTGGTTGGTGGTTTTGTGATTACCAATTCGGCGGCCTCGCATGGGCTTTTGGGAATGGCATCTGCGCCTTTGGTTTCAGTGGCTTCCGTTTCAAATCCGGCCGGTGCAGACCCTGTGAAATATCAGTACCACCGAGATTCAAACGCACATCGGATTCTTACATACGGAGCCGATTTTGGATCCACACTCTCTTTTTCTGGCTCCTCACCCAACTGGTCGAGCGGTGGATTTAATAACATCACCGCAAACGGATTCATGAGTGCTTTCGCCCAGGTGAAACGCCCCAATACCAGTTTTGATAACATTTTCAAGGTGAATATTGGGATGGTATCGGCCAGACAATTCGACAATTACGGATTGAAGTACCGGGTGAACAAGAAAAACATCGACAACGTATTTTTGGATAGTAAATTGGGTCATACCGTTACAGCGCAACCGGGGATGTCGATTTTCGGTGGTTTAAACTTTCAAACCCAGGTATTGCCGGGCTATCGGTATTCGAGAAATTCGTTGGGACGGGAAGTTGGGACACTGAATTCGAGTTTTTTGAGCCAGGGTCAAACCCAATTCGCTTTGGGGATGGAGTACAAGCCATTGCCTACGTTTTTTGTGCGTATGGGGTATGTAACGTTGAAGCAAACGTATGTGTTGAATCAGTTGTTGTATGAGATTCGGAACGAAGCCATCATCGCACGTGTGCCCAAGGGGAAGTATTTAGACAATCAGATGGGTGTGCAAATTCAAGTGGGTGTTCAGCGGGAGTTGGGTGAGAAGAAGAAGGTGACCATGAAGTTCAACTATTTGGGGTTTGCGCCTTATGTGGCTGAAGATGCGAGTTTGGATTCGCGAATTGATTTTGCGTTGGTGGCAAAAATTTCAAAGTACGTGAACGTAAATTACACGTTGATATCGATTTACGATAAGGATTTGGTGAAGCCGGGGGCCAATGCTTGGCAGAACAGTTGGATTTTTGGGCTGGGGTATTCGTTTAAGTTGTAGGGTTGAAAAGTGCCATGAGTTTTTTGGCATTTTCCAGGTTGTTGAAGGTTTGAGAGAGCGATGCTTCTCTTTCTTCGATGTCCTGTTCTGTAAATGCATTGAGGAAGCAATCTTTGATCATGTTGGCCATTTCCATTGGGTCGTCGGAAATTCGACAGAGGTTTTCGAGTTGGGTTTCTTCCACCATGGGGGTGTTGGCAACGATGTGTCTTCCGCGGTACAAAGCGTTGAGCAATTTGAGTTTGATGCCGGTGGATTGGAAAGTTACGAGTGTATTGACGTGGGCATTTCTCACGAGCTCAAAAATTTCGTCGGCCGTGAGGTTGGCCCGAATTTGAATGTGGGGGTATCGCTTGGCTGCTTGTTGAAGAAGTTGCGATGGGTTGGATCCAGCCACGATGCAGGGTTGCGATAGGAGGGGGAAAACGTGTTCTACCAAGTAAATCGCGGCGCGGTCGTTTTCTGGGATGGAGAGGTTGCCGTGGTAGAGGACGTATTCGCCTTTGCCGGGGAGCGACATTACCTTGGAGTTGGAATGGAACGCGGGAATGTAGTGGGTGTTGCCATAGGTTTTTTGGAAGTAAGCGGTTTCCATGGGCGATATGGCTGCGATGGCGTGGGCGGTTGAAAGAACGGGTTCGTACTGTTGCAGGCGTTTGGATTCCAGGAAGAAGAATTTTTGTTTGATCCAGCGGCGCTCGGCGAAGCCGAGTGCGCGGTAATAGTTGTGCTCCACGTTGTGGGCACGTACCACCATTGTTCTGCCTGCCAATTCCTTGCGATTCAAATAAGCCGTGGTGTGTAGCCCTTCAAACAGGATAGGGTCTTGGTCTAGCAGGAGGTTTTGTAACAATTGCTCACTGTTTCTGGTGGTGACCACGTAAGGCGTTTTGCCCCAAAATGGGTTTACCCAACGCCGGCGGTAGTAATAATGCGTTTTCTTGGTGAGCAATTCCAATTCGGGCGCGGGCATTTTCCCTTTGTACAAAAATACGTGTAGGGTGATTTCAACACCCAACTGATGCAAACTTCTGATTTTATGAAATATGTCTGTAGCCCCACCGTAATCTGGGGGATAGGGTAGGTCGAATGCGATGATGTGTATGCTGGGTGGATTCAAAATATGGAATTTATGGTTTGGGTGTCCCCAATAGCGATGATTCAAAAATACTGAGTAGTTTCGGCGTTTCTTGCTCCCACGTCCATTTTTCAGACGCTGCGATGCATTGGCTTTTGAGTTCTTGGTACAACGATGGATTATTCAATAGCTCCGATGCCTGTTCGATGATGGATTCTATCTTGGGCTCTGTGAGCAGTCCCACTTGGAATTCCGACAACAATTGCTTATATTCAGGGTATGGGTTGATGAGGCTGGGTAGGTGTGATTGGGTATAGTCGAAGAATTTGTTGTTCAATGATAGGTAATAGCTTAGGCCCACATTTTCACTCACGTTGAAGCCGATGTATGCCAATTTTGTGAGGGCCGGCAGTTGATGGGGCGGAATCATCCCCAAAAAGTGTACTTTGTTTTCTAGATTTAGCGATTGGGTGAGTTTTCTGAGGGGTTCACTCACATCGCCTTCTCCAGCGAGGACCAATTCACAAGGGATGTTCACCATGGCTTGGATCAGTAATTCCAGTCCACGCCCTTCGTTCAGTGCGCCTTGATACAGGATGAATTTTTTGTTTTCGATGGCTGCGAAGTGAGCCGTATCGGTATGCGCCACAACAGAAGCCCGCGGCATGTTTCTCACCACTTGAACCGGTTTGTGGTATTTTTCGGTGAAGTACTGGGCGATGGCTGGGCCCACGGTGAAGGCGGTATTGCAATGTTTGAAAGTGAAGGCTTGTACTTTCTCCCAAATGGCCTGGATTCGGGGCCTTCGCGCCACTTCGGGTACATGGGTAAAGAGTTCATGGGCATCGAAAATGTGGATTTTATTGCGAAGTTTCGCAGCGATGATTCCGGGAACGGCGGTATCGAGGTCGATGCTACAAATGGCATCGCAGGGTTTGAAGAGCAAAAACAGGAGCAATCGCAGGTTGAATTCCAAATAGAAGAGTTTGCCTTTGGTGAAAATGAGGCCCGCCAATTGAACTTGGGTATATGGGGTTTGAGTGAGTGGCGATGACGGAGAAATGGGGCGCCGGCCGATCAGGGTGACATCGTAACCCGCGTTCGACAGGGTGCCACAAATGCGGCGCATGCGTTGATCGAACTGTAAATCGTTGGTTACTGTAAAAAGGATTCGCCTACCCATGTGAGTTCTTGGTTTTCGTTTTCAATAATACAACCTTCATCGAGTAAAATCCTGAGAGATTGCGTGAGTGTGTTGCGGTGAGTGAGTGCGAAGTCTTTGAGCAATGACATCGCTGTGGCATTGGGTTGAGATTTTAAGGCTGTTTGCCACCATTTGCGGCTGTTGTGGTCACCGGGTTTTCTGCCTGCCCGCTTGCAAACATCGCACAGTCCGCAATTGTTTCCTGCAAATTTGGGTGCATAGTGCTGCTGCCAGAACAAGTTTCTGCAAGACTCCTCGGTGACGTAGCGTTTGAGTTTATCGAGCGCTTGGATGCGGCGGGTGAACAAGCGTTGTAAGATCCCGATTTGAAGGGTGGGGTATAAGCTTCGCGGTTCTGCCAAAGTGATGGTTGGCCATTCTGAGGCGGGGTAATATCGCAAAATCCCCTTTTTCTCGAGGTCTTTGAGCATGGCTTGCAAGATGGATATTTCTTGTTCGCTTACGTCTGCTTTGAATTCTGATTTCCTGATTCTTCGTGCCAAAGAGGCTTCCACGATGGTGGCGGGATGCTCAAAAATGCCCCCATAACCGCGTAGTAAGACTTCCAACAGTGTGCGATAGTTGTTGTGGGTTTCTTTGAAATCATAGACTTCATCGTAACGGGCAACCATCATCACACGCGCTGGCAACCACGCGTTTTCGGAGAAATGCCATTGGCCAAGTACTTCGAGGGCTTTGGCGGCAAACAATAAATCCCGGGGATTCCATTGGTATTGCTGGGCGATTTGCATCAAGTTTACGGGGTGGTTTTGCCATTGGCCTTCGCCGTCTGATACCCCCAAGCTGTTGAGGATGCTGTGATATGCTTTGGTTAAAACGTCGGCACCGGGGTGCTGTTGTACCAAGCTTTTTTCGATTTGTTGCCAATCGTTGGGGTGGTGGAGCAAAATGCAGTGACTGGTGTTGCCATCGCGGCCTGCTCGGCCTGCTTCTTGATAGTAATCTTCCGGATTTTTGGGAGGAAAACTGTGGATTACAACCCTCACATCGGGTTTGTCTACCCCCATTCCGAAAGCGTTGGTGCACACCATTACGCGGGTTTTGTTTTCAATCCAATCGGTTTGGCGCTTGCTTCGCTCGGCGTTCGACAGTCCAGCATGGTAAAAGCTGGCCGAAATTTGGTGGTTGGTGAGCACTTTACACAGATTTTCTACCCCTTGTCTGGTGTTACCAAAAACCAATGCACTGCCGTTGGATCGCTCCAATATGCGCACGATGTGTGTTTCCTTGTTGTGGCTTTCAAGGCAATGGAAAATCAGGTTGTTGCGGGAAAAATCGCCCTGAAAAACAAAAGGACTGTTGAGTTGAAGGCCTTGGATGATATCGTCTTGTATCCATTTTGGGGCGCTGGCAGTGAATGCGGCAAAAGGGATATTCGGTAAAATGGATCTGAGCTCTTGGATTTTTTGGTATGCGGGTCGGAAATCCTGGCCCCACATGCTGATACAATGGGCTTCATCGACCACCAAAAGTTGTATGTTGAGGTTGGGTAGGTAGCCCCGGAAATTTTGGGTGGCCAATCGTTCAGGGGAAACGTAAATGAGTTTGAATGCGCCGTGGAGGGCTTGTTCTAGCAGTTCGTTTGCATTGTCGCGTGACAGGCCCGAGTGCAGCGCCATGGCGGGGATTCCTTTTTTATTGAGGGTTTCCACTTGGTCTTTCATGAGGGCGATGAGCGGCGAAATCACCAAGGTGCAACCTGGGAGGATGGCTGCGGGAACCTGAAAGCAAATGCTTTTACCACCCCCGGTAGGGAGCAGTGCTAGGGTGTCTTTTTTCTCTAGGATTTGCTCTACGATGTTGAGCTGTCCATCTCGAAAACGGTCATATCCCCAATGTTTTTTTAATATGTTGAGCGCGATTTGGGACATCCGCAGCGCTTAATCGTTGATGACTTGCTGACGGAATTTGTCGATGCTATTGTAGATGCCTTTGAAAAATTGGTTGCGTGACTTTTCGGCCACCAAGCTCAAAGGGGTACTTTTTGAGATCATGTTGTTGAGCCATGATTCTGTGATTTCATTGAAATACCGGTTGTTGGAGCGGATGAAATTGAAAGAATTGTGTCCGATGTAACTGGATTGATGTGTGTCTGATGTGAGGAAAACGGTGTTATTTCCGATCATCAAATCGGAGCCATACAAGCAGTATTCAGTGTCGTTGCTTTGATCTTTGAGCGGATTGTATTTTTTGCCTGTTTCGGCTTGTTTGGATGCCATGGCGAGGATGCCGTCTAGGTCGCTGAGTACGTTCATGACGGTTTCTTTTTCGGCGAAAAATCCGGCTTCCCAATAGAATTTGATTTGTTGGATGGTGCTTTTGAGGGTGTCATCGTTCCAAATCTCTGTGGTGGGGATGATCATGAACATTTCCCGAAGTTTGGGGACTTCTTCTAGCCAAATAGAGGGCAATTGAATTTCCTCTACTTTTCTGCCTTGTAGCGCTGTGGAGTTCAGGATGCTTTTGTTCCAATACATCATTTTGAATTGGGCCAATTTGGGGAAGAAGAAGTGGTAGAATACGGGTAGGTCTTCTGCGGCGTAGATGAGTTTGTGGTTGGGGTATTTCATCATCCAAGACAAATCGCCATGAAGTACTTGTAGGTACTGGTAAAAACTCTCAGAATCAGCGGTGAGTTTGTTGATTCTGAAGGCAACCATGTTTGAGTTGACTTCGGACAGTGCCTCAAGAGGGATGTTGAAATGCTTGCAAATGGCGAAGGTTTCGGTGAGGGTGATGTCTGTTTCGCAACGCAAACGTCTGTATACAGAATCCAGGCTAATTTGTAACAATTCGCTGAGTTCTTCCGCCAAGCTGATGTGCATTGGGGCCGATCTTTTCAGCAATTCGATGAAATTGTTTTGAATGGCGTTTGTCATGGCTGTTGCGATTTTCCGTAAAGCTATAAAATTTTTGTTGCAAAAAATGCAACTTTTCGATAGATTTTTGAATAAAACTTGCAAAAAATGCAATTTTCGTTGGCTTTTGGTGGGGATTGTGCTAAAATCCTTAAAAAGAAATCTTGCAGATGCGAGAATCCGTAGGGATAAGAAGGGGGCAGGTAGGATATTTGTGGAGTTAAAAATAATAAGATGAAAAAAAGAGTCATTACTATGTTTGCATTGGTGTTGGGTGGTTTGAGTCAATTGTTTGCTCAGGGCAGTGCCAAGCCAACCATTGCCATTTTGGATTTTGATACACGCGGTTATGCTGCGGCCAATCAATCTCAGTGTATTCAGCACATTATTAATGAGTTGGTTCGTTTTGGGGATTTTGAGGTGATGGACAAGTACGACATCGAATACATCGCCAAGAGGGATACTTTGAAAATGACGGGCTGTTTTTCGAAAATTTGTTTGGCGGAGTTCGGTAAGCGCTTGCAAGTGCAGAAGATTATCACTGGCAGCATTTCGCAATTGGGAGACAATGTGAACGTGAGTATTCGTTTGCTCGATGTTGAAACGGGTGTATTTGAAAAGAGTTACGTGAAGGAGTTTTTGAACATCCCAGGTAACGAGCTATCCATGATTCGTGTAACCATGAATGAGTTGTTTAGTAAGGCCAATGATCAGGATTTGGTGAACAAATTAACGAAGAAGGCGGAGTTTGATAATTCAATCAACAATCCATATCAGTTGCGTTTGAAGAGCGATGGTCCTCGTATGGGGATGACGATTTTAACGGGTGAATCGGCGAACATCATCAAGGCGCCAACCCAAGAGGGTGGTTACGATGGGATGCCTTACATGTTTCAGTTTGGTTATCAGTTTGAGAAGCAATATTTGAACGAGGGCAATTTTCAGGCGTTGTTTGAGTTTATTCCTACCGTTACAGGATTGGATCAGGGTAGATTTATACCGAGTGTGACATTTTTGAACGGTTTGCGTAACAACGTGAGCGGTTGGGAATTCGCTTTCGGGCCTACTTTCTCTTTCTCGAAATACATGGATAAGTACTCGGTAGACAATGGAAAAACTTGGACCACTACATACAGCCAAACTGCGTTGGTGGAGAGCCGTCCTGATAGCAGGGGCGATGTAACTTTCACCACTGGATTTTTGTTTGCGGCGGGAAAAACGTTGAAGTCGGGCAAGTTGAATTTGCCTTTAAACGTGTATTTGGTACCAGGTAAATACGGTTTGAGGTTTGGTGTGAGTATGGGATGGAATGGAAAGTCGCGTTACGAGATGCGCGAGTGATTTGGTTATAAGTTTTGTTAGCATGAAAGGCGCTGTGATACAGGGCCTTTTTTGTTTTACAGCAGCAGGCCGTCTTTCATGCGCAATGTACGATCGGCGATGTTTGCCAGGGCCATGTTGTGGGTTACGATGACCAGGGTTTGGTTGAAATCGGAGCGCAGTTTTGTGAAAAATTGATGGATGATTTCGGCGTTTGCAGTGTCGAGGTTGCCGGTGGGTTCATCGGCGAAAATGACTTTGGGTTGATTGTATTGGGCTCTTGCGATGGCCACACGTTGTTGTTCACCGCCCGATAGTTGCATGGGTTTGTGGTTCAATCGGTCGCCCAGTCCCAGATATTCGAGGATTTCGGTGGCTCGGGCTTTGGCGGATTTTTGTGAGGCGCCGGCAATCAATCCGGGCATCATGGCATTTTCAAGTGCCGTGAATTCAGGCAGTAATTGATGAAACTGAAACACAAATCCCAGGTGTTGATTTCTGAATTGGGCGAGTTTTTTGCCGCTAAGTTGTTGGATGTTTGTATTGTTGATGAGGATTTCGCCAGCATCGGGTTGATCTAGGGTGCCTAGCAATTGCAGCAATGTGCTTTTGCCGGCGCCGCTTTCACCCACGATGGCCACGATTTCTCCGGGTGTGATTTCAAGGTTTACGCCCTTCACCACGTGCAGGTGTCCATAGTGTTTATGTAAATTCTTGCAGAAAACCATCATGAAATCGCTGTAAAGTATCTTTAATTGGGTCAAAGTTAGTTATTTTCGCGTCGCAATAATTTAGCATTCTCGCATCAACATGAATATCCACGAGTATCAAGCCAAAGAAATCCTTAAGAAATACGGTGTTGCCGTACAAGAGGGATTTGTAGCAGAAACGCCCGAGCAAGCCTTGGAAGCAGCGCAAAAAGTGAAAGAACATTTCCAATCTGATTGGTGTGTGATCAAAGCCCAAATCCATGCGGGTGGTCGCGGTAAGGGTAAAATCCAGGGCAGCGAACAGCGCGGTGTTCAGGTGGCCAAGAACCCAGAACAGGCCTCAGACATCGCCAAGAATTTGTTGGGTGGTACATTGGTGACCATTCAAACAGGTGCTGCAGGCAAATTGGTGAGCAAGGTGTTGGTGGCTCAGGATGTATTTTATCCTGGCGCTAACGAGCCCAAAGAGTATTATATGAGTGTGTTGTTGGATCGTGCAACCAAGCGAAATGTGATCATTTACACAACTGAAGGTGGGATGGACATTGAAGAGGTTGCTGAGCAGCATCCAGAGAAAATCCACAGAGAGTGGGTGAATCCAGCGGTGGGTTTGCAGCCTTTCCAAGCGCGCAAAATTGCGTTTAACTTGGGTTTGGAAGGCAAGGCGTTCAAGGAAATGGTGACATTTGTTACGGCATTATATAGGGCGTATGATGAAACCGATAGCGCCATGTTTGAAATCAACCCGGTGTTGAAGACTTCAGACGATCGTATCATAGCGGTGGATGCTAAAGTAGACTTGGACGACAACGCTTTGTATCGCCACAAGGATTACTTGGAGTTGCGCGATTTGGCAGAGGAAGATCCTACAGAAGTAGAGGCAGGTAAATACAATTTGAATTATGTGAAATTGGATGGCAACGTAGGTTGTATGGTGAACGGTGCTGGTTTGGCGATGGCTACCATGGATATCATTAAGTTGAGCGGTGGTGAGCCTGCAAACTTTTTGGATGTTGGAGGTACTGCCAATGCTGAAACGGTTGAGTCTGGTTTCAGAATCATCATGAGCGACCCCAATGTAAAAGCGATTTTGATCAATATTTTTGGTGGAATCGTTCGTTGCGACCGTGTGGCCAACGGAGTTGTAGAAGCTTACCGCAAAATTGGTGATGTACAAATCCCAATCATTGTGCGTTTGCAGGGTACCAATGCCGTAGAAGCCAAGCGCATCATCGATGAGAGTGGTTTGAAAGTATACAGTGCCATTACCTTGGCCGAGGCTGCTGCTTTGGTTGAGCAAGTTTTGAAAGCCTAATCGATATTTTTTATTGATACGCAAAGGGAACCCGTCGGGTTCCCTTTTTTTTTACTGTACAATTGAACGGGCAGTGTGATTTTGAGTGAATAAGGTGCAAATATTGCCTTTGTATTGCCGTTTATCTTTGAATTATGAGATTGGCATTTTTTGTCGTGATGTTGTTTGGGTTTACCTCCTTGTTGGCTCAAGAAGGCAAGCAGAATCAATTCCCGGAGACCCACTTTGATCGGGGTGTTGAGTTGTATCGTGAAGGTAGATTCAATGCTGCTGCGGCACAGTTTCGGAGCTATTTGAATTTGGTACCCACGGGCAGCAATCGTTCCGAGGCGGAATATTATTATTCCATCGCGAAATTGCGTGCTGGACATACAGACGGAGTGGCGTCTTTGCAGCAGTTTCTGGACCAGAACCCTGGTTCTTTGAAAACCACCGAAGCCAATTTGGCCTTGGGGGATTTCTATTATTTGAAGTCGAAATACAGCAGTGCATTGCGATATTACAAGCAAGTGGATGAGAAGGCGATTGAAAAGGAATTGCGCTCTCAGTTCAATTATCGCAAGGGATTTTGTTTTGTGAATGGCAAAAAATACAAAGAAGCGGTAGAGGTGTTGAAGGCGGTGGCAGATGCCCCGGGGGAGTATCGCGATTTGGGCAGTTACTACTACGGATACGCCTGTTTGATGATGGGAGATTATCCACAAGCGATTACGGCTTTTGAGAGAATTCGAGATAAGGGGTATGACAATGTGCGGTTTTATTTGGCACAGGTGCATTACCAAATGAACAATTATGACTACGCACTCGCGGAGTTGGAAAAGGTTGGGAAGAAGGTGCCGCAAAACCAAGTTCAATGGTTAAAGGGCAAGTGTTATTTCAGGAAAAACGCGTTTGACAAAGCGGCCGAATCGTATCGTTTGGCTCAATTGTCGCCCGATACATTAAAAGTTGAGGAGAAATACGAAATTGGGTATTCATTTTATCGCACAGGAGATTACGAAGGCAGTGTGTTGTGGTTGAGCAGTGTGGCTGCCATGGGCGATAGTTTGTCGCAAATCGCGAGTTTCCAGTTGGGTAATGCGTTGATGAAGCAGAAAAACAACCGCGATGCGATGAATGCGTATGCCGAGGCATTTAGAACTGGTTATAACCCGGATATCGCAGAGATGGCGTTGTTCAATCAGGCGAAATTGGCCATTTTGTTGGGCGACAATCAGAGCATTGGGTTGTTAGATAAATATGTGAAGTTGTTCCCGGAGAAGGCGAACGCGAAAGAGGCCACGAAATTGAAGGCAAGGTTGTTGATCAATACAGATAGTTATCGCGAGGCGGTGGCGTTGTTGGATGGATTGGGGGAGTTGGATGCGCAAACCGAGGACGTGTATCAAAAAGTGACATTGGCCCGTGGCATGGAGTTGTTTAAGAGCAGGAATTTTACGGGGGCTTTGGAATTGTTTGAAAAGTGTGCGGCGAGGCGTTCAAATGCGGATTACGCGGCGCAGGCCATGTTTTGGAAGGCGGAGGCGTTGATGTTGCAGGGCAACGAATCGGCGGCGGTGAGTGCGTATCAGGCGTTTTTAGATCGACCAGCAGCGTCGAGTACAGAAGTGTTTCCATATGCCTATTATGGTTTGGGTTATGTGAAGTTTCAGCAGAAGAAATATGCAGAGGCCAGCGAATACTATTTGGGTTTCACTGTGAAAGCGGCTCAGGGCAGGTATGAGGAGAGAATGGTACACGATGCCTACTTGCGTTTGGGCGACTGTTACTTCATGGTGAAGCAGCTCAACGAGGCGGTGAAGGCGTATGCTTATGTGAGTGGAAAGAAGGGTGCCGATGCAGATTACGCGTTGTATCAGAGCGGATTGATTTACGGGCTGATCAATAAATCGGAAGAAAAGGTGAGTGCCATGAAGCGATTGATCACGGAATTCCCTACTTCAAGGTTTGTGGTGGATGCCTATTTTGAAACGGCAGAAGAATATACGGTGATGGGTAGAACTGCGGATGCAGAGAAATATTACACCGATATTTTGGAGAAATTCCCTTCCAATCCAAGGGCCAATCGCGCGTATTCTACGTTGGGGAGGATTTACTATAACTCCAATAAGATGAACAGTGCGGTGGATATTTATTCGAAGCTGTACGACAATTACCCGGGTACTCCGGAGGCGAAAATTGCCAACGATATGGTGAAGAAGATTTATGCGGAGCAGGGCGATGCCAAGCAGTATGTAAGGTGGAAGAAGGACCGTGGTGGCATTTCCAACGAGGATCAGGACAGTTTGATGTATGAAGTGGGTTACAATGCCTACGAAAAGGGAGATTTTGCCATCGCCAAGAAGGGTTTTGATTCTTACTTGCAGGATTACCCCAAAGGTGGATTTTATTTGTTGGCGCACTATTATTTGGCGCAATCCAACGAAGAGCTGAAGAACAAGGAAGAGGCGATCAGGAATTATTCAATAGTGGCATTGGCCAATAGCGGTGATTTGAAGGAAGACGCGGCGTTGGCGGTGTTGAAGTTGAGTGGTGAGAACCCAACTTGCGATCAGGTGTTGGCGTTTGTTGAAGTGCTGGAGCCCATCACCCAGAGTCGCGAAACCAAGCAGAATTGCTGGCAAACGATGATGTACTGTTATGCGAAGTCGGGCAATACCTCGGGATTGGAAGCGATTTCGGCGAAGGTGTTGGCCGATAAGGGTACCCCTGCCGAGATGCGTACGGAGGCGAAGTTGATTTTGGTGAAATCGGATATCAAGATGGGAAAAACCGAGAATGTATTGAGCGATTTGAAGGAGATTTACGGAAAGGATAACAACCGATTTGCTGCCGAGGCGAAATATGTAGAGGCTCAGTATTTGTATGGTATAGACAGTTTGGAGCAATGTAAAGCATCGTGTTATGCTGTTTTGGATGAATTCAATGGATATGATTTGTGGGTGGGTAGGTCGTTGATTTTGTTGGGCGATGCGTTTAAAAAAGAGGGTGATCTTTTCAATGCAAAGGCCACATGGAATGGTGTGATTGAGAATTTTGATGTGGCTGAATTGAAGAAGGAAGCCAAAGCCAAGTTGGATCAGCTGGCTGCAGAACAAGCGAACAAGCCGTAAGGCAAAATTGGTCGATTTCATATGGTTTACGGAGGGGCGGCAACGCCCCTCCGTTTTTTTTGGTCTATATTCGTTATACATCAAAAAAGTATGAGGATCATCTGTTTGCTATTTCTTTATTGCTTGTCGCCGTTGGTAACGACAGCACAAAAAGCAATCTGTGATTCAGATGGGCCATCAAAATATGTGCAGTATCAACTCAAAGAATCGGGTTTTCAGAATTTGGAGGTCAATGGGATTCGGCATTCGGATCAAGGGTATTGGGTTTCTGGATTTATCGATAAAACCACCTCGGTGAATAAGGATTTTATCGTTTCAAAACTCAACGATACAGGTGGTGTGATTTTTACCAAAGTGATAGGAAATACAGCCCAAGAGGGTGGGTATTGCAGTGCTTTGCCGATAAAGGATGGCTGTTTGATTTCGGGGCGAAGCAAAGGGTTAAAAGACGTAGCGCTCATTGCCAAAATTTCTAATACAGGTGTCATTGAATGGTCTAAAACCACGGAATCTCAAACGGGGAACTACGATGCCATTCGCGGTGTGCATATGGATGAATCCAAAGGACAGATCATTGCCGTGGGTACTGGTATGCAGAAAACGGGGCAAGCCAATGTCATGATTCTCAGTTTGGATAAAGATGGGAATACGCTGTGGACCAGGAATATTGATTTGGGCGGTGCTCAGCATCATTTAAATGCCATTAGAAAGGTAGACAGTATTTATCAAATTGCGGGTTGGGCCATGTTCTCAGGCATTTGGCGACCTACTTTGATCAAAGTGTCTGAAACGGGAAGGTTTGTGAAGGGGCAATACGCGAATGTGTCTGAAAATGCGATTTATGTAGACATGGAAGTGAGCCCAAGCGGAAAGACCTATTTGTTGGGGTTTGCCATTGTTTCTGGGTCTCAATATGCGTTTTTAACGTGTTTGTCGAAAACGGGATCTGTGCTGTGGCGGAAGAATTTGGGGTTCGGAAACAGCGATTTTGGTGACAATTTGTTTTATGAGGATGGTAGTTTGTGGGTTTTTGGTCAAACCGTCGTACCTGCCGTGGGTAAGCGAGAGTTTTTTGTGCAATATGATACTTCGGGCAGTGTGTTGAAAAAAGGAGGGCTGTACGAATCGCCATTTGCTTTTTCGGCAAAAATCAATGGATGGCCTGTAGGTCGTTCGCACTCTGGCGGAATTGCTGTTGTGGGGGTAGACAATAGGGGCGGTTCAAATGTTCATTTTGAAATCATGTTTACCAAGCCTTGTGATACCAGGGCATGTTCTGTGAATCCTCTTTCTGGTTTTAACTCGCTGAATTACAGTGTGTCTGACGTGAATATAAATACTACCAAGGCATGGAGTACGAATGGCAATTTGGTGGATGTTGCGCTATCGGCTGTAGACGTGAATTTGATCGAGTCGGAATCCTGTTATAAGAATTGTGCATTCACTGCGACCAAACGATTGCCTACAACTTTTGTGCTTTGCAATGGTGGTACTGATGTTTTTACGGCAATAGTTCGAAATGGAAATTGCAAGTATTTGTGGAACGATGGGGATACTGCATCGAAAAAGGAGATTTTATCGCCCGGTATGTACTGGGTGAAAACCTACAACGAATGCGGATTTAGAATTGATACAGTGGTGGTGGAAGGGGTTGAAGCGCCCATTTTTTCAAGGCTTTCCGATACCATGTTTTGTGAAAAGCAATGGTTGCGCACCATGAATTTAAAGGCGATGCCTCAAACGAGTATCATGTGGGAGAATGGGGATCTACAGTGGAGCAGGTCATTCAATGCGCCTGGTAACTATTGGTATGAAGTGAAGAATCAATGTGGGGTGTGGCGCGATACGTTTGTGATTACTGAGGATTCGGCACCCAAATCTGTATTGCCCAAACAAATGACTTTGTGCAATGGTAGCAACGCCTATCTCGATGGCAATCAGTTGGGCAAGGGGAAATACCAGTATCGCTGGGAGGATGGTTCAACGGTTCCTACGAGCTGGGTTTATGGGTCGGCGATTAAAATATTAAAAACATCGAATCTCTGCGGGAGTATCAACGATACTGTGAATGTGGTGTTTGGGGAATGTGACTGTCAATTTTGGATCCCGAATGCATTTACACCAAGGGCAAGTACTGGCAAAAATGATGGTTGGAAGCCCGAGTTTAATTGTGCCGCGGATGCCAAATTTAGTATTTATTCCCGTTGGGGGGAGTGTTTGGTGCGCGATCAATCCATCAATGTGCCTTGGGATGGGTTTTACATGGGTGATTTGGTGCCGGATGGCGTATACGTTTACATCATATATGGTTATTACACCAGCAGCACGAAAGGGTGGCAGAGATTGGATAAGAGCGGTACTTTGTTGGTGTTGGATGGCGGTAAATGAGATGAGTCATTTTGGATAGACGGGATACATATTCGATTGGCTTGTTGGATTACACCAATTTTCGATTGATACGATGGGGTATGTGAGACCCAAACGAAGAGGGGGGCGCATTGCGCCCCCCTCTTCGTTTGGGTAATCTTTGTGTTTAAATATTTCGTTTGAGAAATTACTGATTGGGTTGAATTACTTCAAGTCCAATACAGTAGATCCCATTTTATAGCCTTCAGAGTAAATTTCTACTGTGTATTTGCCAGGCTTCAATTGAGATTCTGGCTTCCATACTGTGGGCTGAACAGGCTTCAGGTCGTTTTCAAAAACCGTGGTAAGTTTGTACGTGTACTTCGATGATTTGCCATCGAAATCAAATGTGCCACCCTGTCCGCCATTGGCCAATGTAACGCCTTCTGGACCGGTGATTTTCACAAACAAGGTTTTCTCACCCGCTTCGGCTACGTTGTTGTCGTTGATGCTGAAACTGATGCGGAACGCTTCCACTGCGCTGGCTTTCAATGTGCCGGTTTCTTTGCCGGTGAGCCATTTCTTTTTCAAGGTTTCGATTTTTACTGAACTTGCTTGTAAGCGAGATGCCAAACTCTTCAATTTGGTTTTTTCAACGGTTAACTTGTTGTTTTCGTTGTTCAAGTTTTCATTTTGATTGGTCAATACTTCGTTCTTGGCGATCAACTCTTTGTTTTCGGCTTCAACTTGTGCCAAGCGGGCTGTAAGGTCTGCCAACTGTCTGTTCAACTCATCGATGCTCGATTGACTGCGTGCCTTGTTGCTTTTTAGATCAGCCACCAATTTGCTGATTTCTTTTTTGCGAGAAATCAATTCTTCAGACAAAATCAAATTATCACCGGCCAAAGCCAAACTGTCTTTTTGGTATTGCTCCAACAACAATTCTGCTTTTGCTAAGGCTTCTTCTTTGCCTTTGAGGGTTTCTTCTACTTGCGTTTTTGCTTTCTCAGTGTTGTCGCGTTCGGTGCTCACGTTGTTCAACATGTAAAGCAGAACCCCAATGATGATGACCAAAATGGCGATGATGGTGTACAACAGGGGTTTGTTGTTTGATTCGTTTTGGGTTTGCATAGTGATATTGTTTAAAAATCTTGTGCAATTAAAGTACAAACTTCTTGCCAAAGCGAATTTTAACCTTGTGATTTGCGTATAATTATGCTCATCACTGAATTGTTGCCCAATTTATTGCTCATCGAACCCAAGGTATTTGAAGATCACAGGGGTCATTTTTTTGAGAGTTATCGAGAAGATGCGTTTGAGGCCTTTGGTTTGGATGTGAAGTTTGTGCAAGACAATCAGAGTTTGTCGCATACAGGCATTCTCAGGGGTTTGCATTTTCAGCGGGAGCCATATGCTCAAGGCAAGTTTGTTCGAGTGATTACCGGCGCGGTGCTTGATGTTGCTTTGGATATTCGAAAAGATTCGCCCACATATGGTGAATTTGTGGCAGAGAAATTAACCGCATCAAACAAACGGATGTTGTATATCCCTCCTGGGTTTGCACATGGTTTTGTTACGTTGGAAGACAATACCATTTTTACTTATAAATGCACCAATTATTACAATCCATCCGCCGAGGGTGGGGTGCTTTGGAATAGCCCGTCTTTGAACATCCCTTGGGGTATAGAAAATCCAACATTGAGTGCCAAGGATATTGAACTGCCAGATTTTTCCGTTTTTGAAAGTCCATTTTAAAACGATTTGAAGTTTGGCTCAATTGGACCACTGTCAATATATAAATCTCTAAATCATTTTCATTCTTCGGTATCGACCCAAAGCATATGAACGAAAATCCCTCAACAGCATCAAACGAACGCGATATGTCGCTTCAACAAGCCCAAGGTTTGGTGGACGATTGGATTAAAACTGTGGGTGTTCGTTATTTTTCGGAACTTACAAACACAGCTGTGCTTATGGAAGAAGTGGGTGAATTGGCTCGATTGATGTCGAGAAGCTACGGCGACCAATCCTTTAAATCGGGGGAGAAGCAGGGGCCGGAGGCGTTGGGCGAAGAAATGGCCGACGTATTGTTTGTGTTGATTTGCTTGGCGAATCAAACCGGGGTGGATTTAACCGAAGCTTTTCGGAAGAACATGGAAAAGAAAACTGTTCGCGATGCAGACCGCCACAAAAACAATGTGAAGTTGCATTGAAGATTGTTTTGTTGAATTTTTAATATCCTTCGCGCCATTTTGTGTAAGAAAACAAAGCGGCGTTTTAATCGTTAACTTTGCATTGTTGTGACGAAATCAACCATTAGCTCCCGGAAACTCGACCACATTCAGTTGGCATTTGAATCGCAATTGAGCGATGTAGACTCGCGTTTTTACTACGAGCCGATGCTTTCTGCGCATCCTGTGACGTTGGATGTTCCTGCTTTAACATTGGCGGGGGTTGAAATGAAGGCGCCCATATGGATCAGCAGTATGACGGGCGGCGCGGCTTTGGCTGGTAAAATCAATTTGTTGTTGGCAGAGGTTTGTAAAGCCTATGGTTTGGGGATGGGTTTGGGTTCTTGTAGGCCTGTTTTGGAAAATTCAGAATACTCCAAGGATTTTGAAATTCGCAAGCACATGGGAGATCAGCCTTTGTTCGCCAATTTGGGTATCGCTCAAATTGAGGAGTTGATTCAGCAGGGGCAATTGCAAAAAATGGTGGATATGGTGAATCGTTTGGAAGCCAACGGTTTGATTGTTCATGTGAACCCATTGCAAGAATGGATGCAGCCCGAAGGCGATCGATTTGTAAAATCTCCCTTGGAAACGATACAGCGCGTTTTGGATTTTGTGAAATTTCCGGTGATTGTGAAAGAGGTTGGACAGGGTTTTGGTCCGAAAAGTTTGGAGGCATTGTTGAAATTGCCATTGGAAGCTTTGGATTATGGGGCCTTTGGCGGAACCAATTTTAGTAAGTTAGAAAATCTTCGCAGAGAATCGTTGGAGAGGAGTTTGCTCGAGCCCGTGCAACATGTGGGACATACCGCAGTGGAAATGACCCAATGGGTGAATCAAATTTCGGCGCGATTGGGGCAGGGGGTGAATTGCAAGCGGGTGATCGTATCTGGAGGCATCATGAATTTTTTGGATGGCTATTATCATTTGCAGAAATTGCAAGTGCCATCGTTGTACGCGCAGGCATCGCCATTTTTGAAATACGCCTTGGAGGGTGAAACGGCTTTGCATCAGTTTGTGGAGGCCCAAGTGAAGGGTTTGGCGCTGGCACATACATATTTAACATTGAAAGAGAACGCATGAAACAACCGATAAAAGGTTTTAGTAAACTCACCAAACAGGCCAAAATTGAATGGTTGGTGGAGCATTACGCGGGAGATCCTACTTCGTCTATGGAGATGTTGTCGGGGTACTGGCACAATCAACCCGAGGTTCAAAAACTCCATGATGAGTTTATTGAGAACACCATTAGCAATTATTACATGCCATTTGGGGTGGCTCCCAATTTTCTGATCAACGGGAAATTGTATGCAATTCCTTTGGCCATTGAAGAAAGTTCTGTGGTTGCTGCTGCTGCGAAGGCCGCCAATTTTTGGTTGGATCGGGGTGGATTTAGCGCCAAGGTATTGAGCATGGTGAAGGTGGGCCATGTGCATTTCATTTGGGAAGGCAAAAACGTAGATGCGTTGTATCGCATATTTGCCGAAAATAAGCAACGGTTTTTTGAGAATACTGAATCGATCACGAAGAACATGCGCGCCCGTGGTGGTGGCGTGATGGGCTTGGATTTGAAGGATAAAACAGACTTAGAAACCGGGTATTTTCAGATAGAAGCACGCTTTGAAACCTGTGATAGCATGGGTGCGAACTTCATCAACAGCTGTTTGGAATCGTTTGCCCAAACGCTCAAGGATTTAGCCGCTGAACATGCCAATGAATTGGGTGATGCCCCATTGCAAGTGGTGATGAGTATTTTGAGCAATTTTACGCCTGAGTGTTTGGTTCGGGCCGATGTTCGTTGCAAAATATCTGAGATCGAAGAGGGTAGCGGGATTGATAATCAAGAGTTTGCAGATAAGTTCTGCAGGGCGATTCGCATCGCATCGGTTGAACCCTATCGGGCGGTTACGCACAACAAAGGCATCATGAACGGCATTGATTCTGTCATTATTGCAACGGGAAATGATTTTCGTGCCACAGAAGCCTGTGCGCATGCATTTGCTGCCAAAGACGGGCGATATACGAGTTTAACCCATGCCGCCATTGAAGGCGATGAGTTTCATTTTTGGATTGAATTGCCTTTGAGTTTGGGTACAGTGGGTGGAATTACCAACTTGCACCCGATGGTGAGATTCGCTCACGAGTTGTTGGGTTATCCCTCGGCCAGTGAGTTGATGGAAATCACGGCGGTGGCCGGTTTGGCGCAGAATTTCAGTGCGGTAAGGTCTCTGATTACATCGGGTATTCAGAAAGGCCACATGAAAATGCACTTGCTAAATATATTGAATCAGCTCGAAGCCACAGATCTAGAAAAAGAGAAAGTGGTGGCCCATTTCAAGGACAAAGTAGTGAGTCATTCCGCGGCCGTTGAAGCGTTTTTGCGGGTGAGGGGAACGGGCTCTGCGGCACAAGCATAGTTATGAGGTCGTATTTTTCTCCCGGTAAAATCATGCTGTGTGGTGAGTACGCGGTAACCATCGGCGTGGAGGCCTTGGCGGTTCCTACCGATGTGGGTCAGTGGATGCACGTTTGGGAGTTCGACTCTCCGGCAGGGGGCGATCGGTTGATTTGGGAGGCGAAAGAAAAGGATGGCAGCACTTGGCTGAACGATAGTTTTGCTTTGCCTTTGGTGATGGATCAAGATCAGTCTGAAGTCAGGGAAGAGCGTAAGTTGTTGTTGAGTTTGCTTTCAATGGCCGATGCCAGTATTTGGCGGCCGGGTAAATCTTATCGCATAGAAACACAATTGGAATTTGAAAGGAGCAGTGGCTTGGGTAGTTCAAGTACTCTGATAGCGAACTTTTCGCGATTTGCGGGTTTGGATCCACAAAAGGTGCAACAAGCCATTTTGGGTGGAAGCGGTTACGATGTTGCGGTGGCGGAATTGGGGAAAGGTTTGGTGTTTTGGAAGTCTCAAGACATGGCTCATTGGGGTCCTTGGGAATTGTCATCCACCCTCACTCAAAACTGGAAGGTGGTTTTCTTGGGAGAAAAGCAAAACAGCAGAGACGCTCTGAATAACGTGAAATTGCGGTTGCAAGAAGTGCAACAAGACGATTTTCTGTTTCACCAATTGCAACAAGTTTGTGCAGCGGTGAAAATGGCCAACCAAGTTCCCATGTTGGAGGCGGGTTTGGAAATGTGGCAAGCCATACTTTCTATGAGTTTGGGTTTGCAAACGCCTTATCAGCATTTTGGATTTCAACCGGTGAAGGGTGGATTGTGTAAATGGTTGGGCGCTTGGGGTGGCGATATGTTGTTGGTGAATGGGGCGTTTGAAGAAGCGCATCGCCCGGCATTGGAAAAATATAAATTGGTGGCTTGGAATCAAATCGTGGCCACATCAAAAGGTAAAAATGGATCATATTAAACAGCAAATGGAAATTCTGGAGGTTGGGTATCGCTGCCCGTCGAACATCGCTTTGGTGAAATATTGGGGCAAAAAGTCAACCGGCGTGCAATTGCCAGCGAATCCCAGTATCAGTTTGAGTTTGGGTGATTTGTACGCGTCTACCACGGTGAAGGCATCGCCCAGAACGGATGTAGCGTTTGTGTTTACCTTGGCGGGGGCATCGAAGCCGTCGTTTGAGCCCAAGATTGAGGCATTTTTGAATAAAATTGCGGTGGATTGTGCGTGGTTGAGCGATTATACGCTTTACATAGATTCGGTGAACAATTTTCCGCATGGTACGGGTATTGCGAGTTCAGCGGCGGGATTTGGTGCGCTGAGTTTGTGCGTGGCTCACATCGAACAATTGTTGATGGGGTACGCGGCGTTGGACGGACGGGTGAATGGGATGGATTTCTGGCAGCGCAGCAGTTACCTCTCAAGAATAGGCTCCGGCAGTGCTTGTAGGTCGATGTATTCCCAGCCAGCAGTTTGGGGCGAAAGCGATGCGGTGGCCGGAAGTAGTGACTTGTATGCTGTGGAAATGGGTGTTGCGGTGCATGCGGATTTATCGGGATGGAAAGACGTGGTGTTGATTGTGGATGATGGGGAAAAATCGGTGAGTAGTACGGCGGGACATGCCCTGTTGGAGAATCATCCGTATGCGTTGGCGAGATTTGGCAAGGCCCAGGAGAATTTGGCTTCGATTGTTGGTGCGATGCGCGATGGAAACGTGAAATCATTCATCGAAATTGTTGAGTCGGAAGCGTTGCAATTGCATGCCATGATGATGACTTCGTTGCCTTATTACGTGTTGATGCGTCCCAATACCTTGGCGATCATCGAGAAAATATGGCAGTTCCGCGAAGAAACCGGATTGCCCATGTGTTTTACTTTGGATGCTGGGGCCAACGTGCATTTGCTGTACGATGGCAAAAAAGATGAGACGGTGATGAACTTTGTGCACAACGAGTTGTTATCATATTGCAAAAATCGGCAGTATCTTTGCAGTGAAACGGGAAAACGTCCGGTTTTGATATAGAAATATGGGAGAAATGATCAAGGATTCGCTTTACTACGCCAAAATTTTGTTGTTTGGTGAGTATGGTATCATTGAAGATTCAATGGGCTTGAGCATTCCGTATCATTTTTTCAAAGGAAATTTTGATTTTGCTACAGAGCCCACTGCGGTTCAAAGAGCATCCAATCAGAGCATTCGGGAGTATGTTTCTCATTTGGAGAAGCTAAATGCTTCAAAAGAATTGCCTTGCAACATGGATTTTGATCGATTGCGTGGTGATTTAGATGCAGGTTTGTTTTTTGATAGCAGCATTCCCCAAGGTTTTGGTGTGGGGAGTTCTGGTGCGTTGGTGGCGGCGATTTATAATCAATATGCTATTGCCCCTATCGCCCAGGGAGACATCATGGTGGGAGATCGGTTGAGTGAGTTGAAAGCCACTCTGGCGAAGTTGGAATCGTATTTTCATGGCAAAAGCTCTGGCTTGGATCCTCTGATTTGTTACTTGAATTTGCCCATTTTGATCAAAGGTCAGGGCGATTTGGGAACGGTGGGCATTCCTACAGAGAACGCTGAAGGCAAAGGAGCCATCTTTTTGATGAACTCTGGTTCGCCGGGGAAAACACAAAATATGGTGTCGATTTTCTTGAACCGTTTGAAAGACGATGGTTTCAGGAATATGGTTAAGACCCAGTTGAAGAAGCAGAACGACGATTGTGTGAAGTCGTTTTTGAAGGGCGATGTAACCCAGTTGTTTGGTCACTTGAAAGGGCTTTCTCAGTTGCTGTTAGACAATTTCAGGCCCATGATTCCGGATCATTTTGAGCAGGTGTGGCGTCAGGGGATTGACAGTGGTGCGTATTATTTGAAATTGTGTGGCAGTGGTGGTGGAGGATTCATTTTGGGTTTTACCCAAGATTTTGAAAAGGCGGAATCTTTGTTGAAAGAACATAAATTGCAGGTGATTTACAAAATGTAATCACGCTGATGTTTGGGATTCGCAAAAAACACATTACCGGATTTTTGTTGTTGCTGGGGGTTGTGCGTTGGTACAATTTGGCGCTGATTGCGGCGTCGCAATATTTGCTGTTTTGGTTGGCGTTCTCGAACCATGAATTGTCGCGGGTGTTGTATGATTTTAAATTGCATTGCATTGTGGCGGCCAGCGTATTTTCTGTGGCGGCGGCTTTTATTATTAATGCGTTTTACGATGTAGACAAGGATTTGGTGAATCGCCCCAAGCAGGTGGTAATGGGCAAGTTGTTAAGGGAGGGGGCATTGTTGAATTTGTATGTGGTATTGAATTTTTTGGCGGTGTCCTTTGCGATGATGGCTTCCATTCGGGTGATGGTGTTTTTTGTGTGTTACACCGTGTTTTGTTGGTTTCACAGCCACAAGTTGCAGAAGATGCCAGTGGTTAGGGAGATTTCGGCCAGTTTGTTGACAATGATTCCATTGATTGCCATTTGGTTCCATTTTGGGCATTGGCATTGGGGGATGTTTTATTATATCGGCAGTTTGGCGATTTTGTTGTTTACCCGTGAGGTGGTGAAGGACATGGCTGGGCACAAAGGCAATTTGATTTTTGGATATAAAACGGTGGTGGTGGTGGCCGGCGTGAAAACGGCTAGGTGGGGATTGGTGGCGATGAATACAGGGTTTTTTGTGATGTATTGGGCGCTGAATTGGATTCAGATGGTGGATCCTGTTTTGCCCAACTGGCATCCAGATTATTACTTGATTATATCGGGGGTTTCTTTGTTTACGGCCTTTTGGGTTTCATGGGGTATTTTTTTCAATCGCGATGCCGGCAAAATTGATGTTTTGGATTCTTTTTTGAAATTGGGGGTGGTGATTCATTTGTTGAGCATCGTGCTGCAATAGAAATTGGGACGGGGCACGGGAATTATTAGTAACTTGCGGTAGTGACGGAATTGCAGACCCTTTTTGCTCATGTTTTGGTGCCGGTGCCGGTGCCAAAGACCTATACATACAGGGTTCCGCACGATTGGAACGATTGGATTCACGAGGGATTGCGCGTGGCGGTGCAGTTTGGTCCAAAGAAGATTTACGCAGGCATTATTTTGAGTTTGAGTGATTCTCCACCGGTGGGGTATCAAGCGGCGTATTTGTTGGATGTGTTAGACGATGCGCCCATTGTGAATCACCGTCAGTTGCAATTCTGGCAGTGGGTGGCGAAATACTACATGTGTTACATGGGAGAGGTGATGGCCACGGCATTGCCTGCGGGGTATCGATTGCAAAGTGAAACCAAGATTTTGTTGCATCCGGATGCGGATTTGGAATCGGTTGTTCGTTCTGAATTGGACGACATCGAATGGCAGATCTTGGAATTGTTGGGACATAAGGATGGGTTATCGCTCGATGAGATACATCAGAAATTGGCGGTAAAGAATGTGTTGAAGCACGTGAAATCGTTGTATTTGCGCGGGTTGGTGGTAATGGAAGAGGAGTTGAAAGAGAATTATCGACCCAAGTATGAAGAATTTTTGGAATTGGGGTTGATTTGGGGCGATGCGGACCGTGCGAATGCGGCGTTGGGGGTGATGGAGAGAAGGGCACAGAA